>JAQXIG010000001.1 GCA_029007685.1 bacterium
TTTTAAGTTACTTATCACCAGCTTCATCTTTCTCTCCTTTTAGTTTGTTTACAATTTTTCCAATTACTCCTAGTCTACTTTCATAATTCGTGATTGCATATTGATATACATCTAAGATGGATTCAGCATAATATTTTGAACTATACGTTTCTGAATTAATTCGGGCTTGATTTGATATTTTTTTTAATTTTTTTGGATCACTATATAATCTGTATAAAATATCTTTGCATTTTGGTTTATCTTTAAAAATGTAGCCATTCAAGTCTTCTACCACTGTATTTCTAAAGCTTTCGTCGTCGATACAGATCGGTGGAATCCCTGATGCCATGGCTTCTATTACCGTTAATCCTTGAGTTTCCGTGGTTGATGCTGTTAAAAATATTTTTCCAAGGTGATAATAATAAGGAATTTCCTCCCATGGTACTTTTCCTGTTAATATAATATATTTTTCTAAATGATGTTTCTTTATATATTTCGCATATTCTTCATAGTCTGGACCATCTCCTACGATTAGTAGTTTTAATGGTTCTATTTTTTCTTTTAATTCTTCGATGATTTCGATTAAAAACATGATATTTTTTTCTTTGGCTAGTCTACCTACAAAAATAGCAGTAAAGTCCTTAGCTGTTATTTTATATTTATCCTGCAATTTTTTTAACTTATTCATATCGATATTTTCTAGATAAAAACGATCTATTTCAATTCCTGTTGGTACAATATGAATGTTTTTATCTACTTTATATTTTTCTTTGAATAAATCATAGGTTTTCTTCGTAGGGACAATTAGTTCACTGGCAGTTCTATCACAGTAAAATAGAGTTAAGTATTCTACTATCTTTTTACTGGATTTATCAAAAAATCCTTTGGTTATGTAATGAATATAATCTTCATACATCGTATGATAAGTATGTACTAGTGGAATGTCTAGTTGGAATGCCATAAGTCTAGCAAAGGTTCCGATCCCAAACTCAGTATGAGAGTGAATGATATCTAGATTTAGTTTTTTTATTATATTGACTGCTTTTACTGGATAAATTCCAGTTAAACGATAATCATAAATCCCAATTGGAATTCCAGGAATTCTAATAATATGATTATCTTCTTCGATCTCATATTTCATACTATCTGGACTTACTGTGATGATATAGACTTCGTTTTGTTTCTTTTCTAAGGCCCTTTTTAGCATTTCTACACTAGTAGAAACACCATTGATTTGAGGGGTATAAGTATCTGTGAATAAACCAATTTTCATGATTTTTTACTTCCTTTCAGATTAAAGACAATCGCTCCTACTATCATTGGTAAATAGTATGATATGAAACGCCAGATTAGAAGAGAGGCTTTTAAGACACTTCCTTGGATAAAGGTTCCGAAAAATTTTAAATATCCATATTCAATTCCACCACTTGCTCCTGGAATTGGTACAAAGGCACCAATGATTAAAATATAGGCAGAGGCTACAATAGAGTTGATTGGTGTAACTAGATTATGATTACTTAATGCAATAATTACAAAGTAAGGCATAACATAGGTAAATGTCAAATATAAAAAGTTATAGATAAAAGCTTGAAAGCATAATTTTTTGTTTTTCTTTAAAAAAGTCGCTCCTTCATGAAAATCATCTACCCTTTCTCTCCACTGTGCTTGTTTTTTTTCTTTGTCTTTCACAATATGAACTTTACTTAACAATGAAATTATTTTTCTAATCATTATATGATTAAATTTATTGCTGAAGCTAATTACTACTAGTCCAATCATGACTAAAGTATTCATTAAAAAGCCAATAATGATTAGGTTTTTGAGTAGAAAGATATCTTTAAACAATTGAAATTTTAAATTGATTATAATTGCTAAAATTCCATAGAGAACAAGAGCTGCTTGATATAGAATAAAAGTTTGAATGATGATGTTTGTGGCTTTGGTTAGGCGAAATCCTTCCTTTTTTAACATATATATCTGCATGGGTTGTCCCCCACTGGAAAACGGGGTTATTCCGTTAAAAAATTTAGTTATGATTATCATTCTTAAGGCTTTTTTCATGGTATAGTTTTTGGTATAACTATCAATTACTTTTTTATAAGCTAAAGCATCAAAAACTAGACCTATTATCTGACATACAAGAGCTAGCAGTATGAAAAGTAAGTTAGCGTGCAAAAAAGCATTCATAATACTATGAAAGTCATCCTTTAATACTAATACTAATATTAGTAGGGTAATGAATACTAAAATGATGCTATTTTTTTTTAAGCTTTTCATATTGTGCTCCTTGTTTTTTTATTTTTCTTCGATGATTTCTAAACCTGGTAACTTTTTTCCTTCTAGGTACTCTAAGGTTGCACCACCACCAGTCGAAGCATGTGACACTTTGTCTTTATATCCTAATTTTGTTGCACAGGCCACGATGTCACCACCACCTAAAATGCTGGTTATTTCTAGATTACTAATCATCTTTAGCACTTGCTCCGTACCATAACAGTATTTACGAATTTCATACATTCCTAATGGTCCATTCCATACTACTGTTTTGGCATTTTTTAGGACTCCTAATATTTGACTAGCAGAGTCTGGTCCAATATCTAACCCCATTTCATCTTTGGCCAGTTCATTGATTTTGACTACTCTACTTGGTGTCTTTGGATTATCATCTACTGCTGCTTGTACATCTACAGG
>JAQXIG010000002.1 GCA_029007685.1 bacterium
TACAATTGCATTCAGAGGTGTTCGAATCTCATGTGACATGCTCGATAGAAAATCGGTCTTGGCATTATTAGCCTTTTCGGCTACTTCTTTCGCCATATTCAACTGTTCTATCATTTTCATATCTGGATTTTCTATGGTAAATGACATTATAAGAATTACATAACTCATCACGAACGTCATTATTAACACCTGCGGGAAAACCATTTGAATTGCAGATGCTAATATTCCAAAAAAAAACAAACTCAATAATGGTATATATTTTTTAGCTTTCGGTTTTGAAAATTTAAATATTATGGTTAATAATATAATCACATATGAAATTATTCCCGAAAATTTTAACAAATCAGCAGATAGACCATATGTATAAACTATTCCATTATTACTAAAATTGTATAACGGAAATATTAATATTAACAAAGAAACAATCATGCCTATGGTGGCCAACGTGGTAAACATTAACTTATTGGTTTTCTCATTAGATTCAAAAGAAATATAAAAAGTATAAAAAATAAATAATATTGCATTAGACAAAAGATAAATCAAATAGATTTTAGATATAATATTTAAATAGCTATTGTCAAAATCAAAAAGAGCTATAGATGTACTAGCAATATCAACTAATATTCCTAACAAATTTACAACAATTAATATATCAAAAATTTTGGTTTCCATATTTTTTATTCTTTCTTTAAAAAAATAATTAATGGAAACAACCGATAAAAATAATAAACTAGAAATTTGAAAAACTAGCCCTATCATATACTATCACCTTGCAAAATTATAGCATCTAGCAGCATTTTTAACAATACTATTATCACAGTTGATCCATAATTATACATAAATATGTAAACAAATAAGTAACATCTTTATTATAATGCATAATAAAAAAGAGAGTATTTCACATATAAATAATGAATCATCTCTTTTCTTTATTTTTTAAGTACTAGTTTTTTTTCATCTTCCACTTCGAAATTTTGTTCAAAGTACTCTTCTCTTATTTTTTTAGAATCATTTTTTAAATTTAATGTTTTTGGAAATTCATGTACAAATTCCATAAATTCTGGTTTATACTTTGCACCTAATTTCAGTGAACATTCTTTGACAATTTTAGATTTAAATTCTTCTTTTTTTGATTCATAGTCAGTCTTTAGTATAACTAATGAACCAACACGAATTTTCCCTTTTTTATTTTTAATAGGAAAAAGCATTACATTATCGACCATCTCTGTTTGATAAAAAATTATTTTCAGTTGCTGTAGATCCACTTTTTCCCCATCTATTTTTATTATATCATCGGCACGGCAAGAAAAATATATGTCTCCTTTCTCAGTTATTTTTCCATAATCTCCGAGGTGTAACCATTTATCTCCCTTTTCGTCATATTCTATCACTTTATCAGTCGCTTCTTCATTTTCATAATATCCACTCATAATTGAATAAGAATGGAAGTATAGTTCTCCTTCTTGATTATATCCTAGCTCCTTTTTGGTGGTAGGATCAACAACTTTAGCTGTAACATTAATTAAGCACTTACCTAGTGATTCAATATTATTCCCATCATTATCTGTTATTGAAACTGAACAACAATGCTCAGTGGCACCTAATGATTGTCCGATATGAACGCTATTTTGATTTTTAGCACGGCTTTTGAAAAAGGTTTGAATATTTTGCATATCGTTTTTATTTATTTCTTCTCCACCAATGTAACAATATTTTAAATTACTAAAATCAATATTATTATATTTTTCACTATTCTTTAACATATCTCTAACGATTGTAGGAACACAAAATAGGAAATTAATATCATTTTTTTCAAAAAATTTGTGAAATTTCTTCTCATCATATTTTGAAGCTAAAATTATTTTAACCCCCATTCTTAGCGCCAATGAAACGCAATTATTTAACCCTAAAATATGAAACATAGGTGCTATAGCTAATATAGTATCACCACGTTTACATTCTCTAATTGTAGCTTCAAATGCTGCTTGATTTTTATTTAGTTGTTCGTGCGTTAAAATGGCTGATTTTTGAATTCCAGATGTACCGCTAGTATGTACCATTACAGAAATATCATTATGAGTTTTAGGAATATTGATAACATGTTTACCTGTCTTTATAAAGCTATCCCAGTTTATAACAAGATTATGTTTTTTCATTTCCTTTTTAAAACTAGGGCTAACTATTTTAGTTTTTACTGATTTTATTCTATCATCAAAACTTAATTTACTTTTAGCTGCTTTTTTTATGCTATCATAAACAGTAAAACATTTTGATTGTAATAAGGCCCCTCCGATTTTTAGTTTTAACGGAGCACCATGTGTCAAAGGAATTGCAATTATCCTTTCAACAGAAGAATCATTAATTGCCTCCTTAATATTGTTCCAAGTTTTTTCTAACTGTAACATAATTAGTGTTTTTGGTTTCTCTAATTCTAACAATTTTGAAAAAACATCTTTCGGTACATATGGGTGATATAGAGATGGTATAGCACCAATATTTTGTACTGCTAATATCGAAAACAAAATATTAGGAACATTAGGTCCACAAATTCCAACAATATCATCAGCTTTTGTAGATTCTGCTATTAATGACTTCGACACTTTCTCAATATGATTAAACATATCTTTATATGTGTATTCCTGTTCTTCCCAAACCAAACCAACCTCATCTAAAAAATCCATATTTTTTTCATAAAAAATTTGTAACTGTGTTTTGGAACTGCTTGTTGTTAATCTTTGATATTTTTTGAAATCCCCTAATTTGAATTTTGATAGATGTGGCTTGTCAATAGATGGTATGCCAATTAATTCATTATTTTGATAATTATAATTATCTTCATCGATTTTTTGTTTCACATATTTTATGATACTTTCAGTATTTATATCATCACCTATCTTAATACCTTCAATATATGGATTGTCTTTAATATTCTCTAATGTTTCATCATCTTTTGTAATTAAAAAATCTATTACATTTCTATCACAAATATCTTTTATATTATCATTTGATACAATAACACTAGTAAAAGAAAAATTATTTTTTGTTAAAAGTTTTATTACATTCTCTTTGATCTTTTTTCTACTATCACTGCTCAATGATTCATTTTTAACGTCAAAAACAACAATAATACTTTCTGTATCACTCATTAGTTTATGGGATAATTCGACGTAATTATCATGTATTTTCGTTTTGCTTAAATCTATATTTTTATAATTAATAGCTTCAGTCATTATATCATTTAGTTTTAAAGAAATCTTCATAGTCTTCTTCCATCCTTATTTCTTTTAAATTTGGCATTTTCCAATTGTAATTCTAAAATTTTATTGTATAACTTTTTATTTACCTCTTCTAAGTCTTCCGTTGGTGTCACAATAAATGGGATTCCAATTCTTACTAAATTGTATTTACCATAACTTAATGCCATTGGTAAAATAGGAGCACCTGTTTTTTGTGCTATAGCTACTGTCCCTAATTTAAAATCTAATAAGATTTTTTTTCGCCCTTCTTCATCTTTGTTTTTTCTTGTTCCTTCTGGGAATATAAGAGCTATTTTGTCGTGTGCAACACGAGCAGCTAATTCTTCACTGCAAATAGCTTTACTATTTTCATCTTGTCTGTCCATAAATATAGCCCCTTTGGTGAAATTAAATAATTTCCCTCTGAAAGTATTCTTTATTGTCGAAGCAGCAAATCCGGTAACACTTCTATTACCTAAAGCAGCTCCAATCAGATATTGATCATAACTATTTAAATGATTAGATGCTATGATGAATCCATCTTGATACGGTATATTTTTTTTATTAATTACTTTGGGTCTTAATAGTAGTTTTATGGGTATCATCATTGGATGATATAGTAATTTGAATCTGTTTTCACCTTTTTTTAGTAATTCTTCGTTTATATTAACGTTTTTTAAGTGCCTCTTATAATTGTAAAAATACATCTCTTTTTCGTTATTAGTCATATTAGCAATTTCTTTTTTTTCCATTTTTTTAAAATTCTCATTATTCATAAAATCTAATTTTGATTCCAACTTCTTAATTTCATCATATATTTCATCCCAATTGTAAACTCTTATAATATTTTCATGTTCCACTTCTTGGTTATATGGTGCATCCATCAGTAATATTCTAATATTGTTATTAGCCAGATGTATAGCTACCTCCGGTTTATCTTCTATCATGACATCGACTCCTAACTTCGAGCATGCTATTAATTTATCTGTTGGACTGTTTGACTCCGAGCAATATTGTATTGAACTAAATATATTGTTAAAGTTTTTCTTTAGCCATTTTTCAAATAGATTACGATAGTGTAATCCTAATAGATTTCTAAAACTTGCAAATTTTCTGGCTGTAATTTCATGAAATTCATGATTATCATCTCTTAATTTTTGTAACACTTCAACAACTTGTGGTCTAGGTGGTTCATATCGACAATACTTATCTAGATGAAAAAAACCAAATTTTATTTCATCAAAATTTGTTACATTAAACATTTCTTTAAGGCCATAAGCCTCTATATTTACAGGATCTTTCTTAAAAAACTTACGTCCATATTTCTGATAGAATTCCGACATATTTGTTAATACGCCATCTGCATCTACTCCTATTATCAATTTCATAGTATTTCTCTCTTCCTATCTGTTTTTTAATGTTCATTAAAATTTCCGTTATTATATCAACAACTAGTACATTTGTAAATAATAGATTTAAGTTTTTATCTCTTTTCATTCAAATTACAGACTACTATTTACCTTTGATATATTTAGTATCATCATTCATTTTAAAAGTTGGAGGTGTCTGCTCTTTATCTTCACATTTATATTATTTTCCACTAAAATTGTGGATAAATATTTTTAAAAAAAATATATCCACAAAATTGTGAATATCTTTTATATTTTAAAACATCCTCCACCAATGAATTCTCTTAAAATAGAATCTTTGGAAATACTTTCTGATGATATTGGTAAAAAGACTTTTAAGAAGTTGATTAGACGAATGGCTTCATTATAGTATGGCGAATCGGGAGATACTGAATAAAGCAGTGGTTCTACAAATGTTTTTAATACTCCTACTTCATATAGCATTGAAGTATTATAGGTGATATCGGCATCATCTTGGTATGGAAAAATGTATTTTTCTTCTCCGGCACGAACTTTAGCCCAACTTTCTAGGGTTTTTTCTACTTTGTTGCCACGGGTGCGATTATCACGAATAATTCTTCTTAATAAACGATTATCCGTAGTGGAAATTCTAGTATGTTCATCTATATTTATCTCTGTTAGTGGAGATAAGTAAATTTTTAGTTTCTTTTCTTTTGGTATATGTTCTAATACCCTAGGATTTAAAGCATGAATTCCTTCAATTAAAATAATTCCCTCTTCTTTTAAGTTAATTTTTTCTTTGTATTCTTTTTCACCCGTAATAAAATTGTAAGTTGGGATAATGGTTTCTTTTTTACTTAAAATTTTCTCAATTGTGTCTTCAAATAAAGTTAAATCTAACGTTTCTAAGCGTTCAAAATCTGGATTTCCCTCTTCATCTAGAGGAGTATCTTTGCGATCCACAAAATAATCATCCATCGATAACATGATCGGGCTTAGGCCTAGGCTTTTTAAACATAAGACTAACTTATTGGTTGTGGTTGTTTTTCCAGTTGAAGATGGTCCCGCAATTAATACAATTTTTACTTCATCTTTTTTTGTTGCAATTTCTTTAGCAATATCTAGTAAGCGAGCGTTTTTAATTAATTCATCAATCTGAATTAGTTCTTCTACTGTGCAGTTGGATACTCTTTTGTTTAGGTCCACTACATTTTCCAATTCTAAATTTTTGGCCCAGCGACGTGATTCTTGATATAACTTAAAAATATTTTCACGTTGTTCGAATGGTTTAATCTTCTCTTCCATATAAATCGTCAAGAATCTTAAGACAAAACCATGGCTGTGTAAGTAAGTTAATTCAAATGGTGTTAGGCATTTCGTATTGATTGGCATTAAATTATAAAAATAATTATACATATCTCCTAATTTATATAAATTCACATGACTGGAACTTACGTACTTCATGATTTCAGCTTTGACAGTATCACCAATGCTATTGAAGTAATCCATGGCATCCATTTTGGTTACAGCTACTTTGGTAATTGCTAAATCTTGGGCTACGATTTTTTTCATTTCTTCTTCTAATTTTACAATGTCTGCTGGAATAATAGCCTCTGATGTTTCTATATACAAACCTTTATCTAAGGAATGATTGACTTTTAATTGGTTTTTTAATCCAAAGACATTTTTAGCTGCATAAATGGTTAAGTAAATTAAACCATTGAGAAAGACACGGTTGGCTCCTCGATCCGTCAAGTCTAAAAATTCAATTTCACAGTCTTTTTTGATGGTTTCTGTTAATTCAGTATGCATGCCATTTACTTTTGCTAGTATGATTACATGCTTGAAAGATGACTGATATTTTTTTGATAGTTCTTCCAAGGTGGTACCTCTTGATACCTCTATGATTTCATTATTAATTTTTACTTTCACATTATCCATAATTTTACCCTCTATTCTTTATTTTATATTAGATTGATAACTAGATATTACTCAATCATAACTACTTAAATTTAATTTACTGCCACAACATGCGCAGTTTCTGCCATTTTATAGTGACAGGTAGCACCACACGATTGACAAGTATAAATGATAGCATCAGGGACATTGCCATGGATTAGATTGACATTGGGGAAAATGTTCATGGTTACGTCTTCCTCTTCTGTGATGCTTTATTCTTGTTTTATTCTTTTGATCACAAGTTCTAATTGTAGTGTCAAGTATTCATATTTATTATCGATACGATAATCTTGAAGTACATAAGTAAGGAATTCACATCGTACTATGTTTGGATTTTTTTCTAAGATATCACTAATATCAAAATTGGATATCTGACATATTTGTTGCATAACGAACTGCCGATACTTTTTGAATGATATTTCCGATAAATTGCTCTTCTGAAAAATGATGATCTTTTTCTTTTATATAATATAATGCTTCTCCTGTTTTGATAGAAGTTTTGGAATTTTTTATGACTAAAATTATCGGCAAAATGATAAGTATGATCATGTCTAATGGTGAAATCAGCATAGCCATTATGATGGAAATTACTACGGAAGTCATAATGAAGTTTATACTGATCTTTCTTCTTTTATCTATAGCACTTTTTTTCTCTAGATCCTGTTCGTAGTATAAGGTATGGTTTACAGTTTCTAACTTCTGTTGGTAAGATGGATCACAAAACCAGTTTTTGATTTCTTCTTTGTGTTTGTTGCATAATTCGATCATTTTGGATTTTTCACTCTGTTTTTGAATATTTTGGTCAATCATTTCTGAGATAAATTTTAAAATGACTGTAGTTAATTTAATTTGTTCTTTTATACCCAACATATTTCTTCCTCTTTATTCTTTTACTATTTTTTATTTTTACCTATTATCATTTTAGCATATTTTGTCTAACTAATAAATGTATAATTTGTTATATTTGACACTATTATAATGATAGGTGATAATTATGAGTTTAATACCAATCGTTGTGGATAAAGAAGTAACCGGAGAAAGAAGTTATGATATTTTTTCTAGACTTTTAAAAAATCGTATTATTTTACTTAGTGGGGAAATAGATGATAATTTAGCTAATAGTATTATTGCTCAAATTCTGTATTTAGATTCTTTAAATCATGATGATATTAGTTTATATATTAACTCTCCTGGTGGTTCCGTTACAGCAGGAATGGCAATATTTGATACTATGAATTTTGTTAAGAGTGATGTTTCCACTATCTGTCTGGGCATGGCAGCTAGTATGGCAGCATTTTTATTATCATCAGGAGAAAAAGGGAAGCGTTATATCTTGCCTAATGCTGAAGTGATGATTCATCAACCCCTAGGTGGTGCCCAAGGTCAAGCAACAGAAATTAAAATTGCAGCTGAACATATTTTAAAATTAAGAGATAAACTTAATAGTATTTTAGCTAAAAACACAAATCAAGGGATAGAAACAATAGAAAAAGATACGGAAAGAGATAATTTTATGGATAGCTCTGAAGCCTTAACCTATGGAATAGTTGACAAAGTAATAGAAAAAGAAAACAAATAATAAAATTGTTTTCTTTTTCTATATAATTTTTTGATATTCTTCTAGATTATTATCCATATAGAAGAGTTGATCTTCTAATCGATTTAAATTAAAATTGAACCAATCATTCCAAGAATCATTATCCATATTAACAGCTATATTTTTTATTTTATTGCGATATTCTTCACGATATGGATAATAACTCCTACTTATATAGATTGCGGGTAACTCTAAATTAGTATCTAGTGTCTTATTCGTTAATTGCCATAATTTAGCATGTTGAAGCAATCTAGATAATCTTGTGTTTCCATCGTTAAATAGTTGTAGGGATGCTAGTAAACCATGAATCATAAATGGCTTTATCAAAAGTTCTTCAATACTACTTGATTCTTCTTGATTGTAAAGTTCAAGAAATTTATTGGACGCTTCCTCTATTTCATTATAACGAATGGGAAAATATTGAATATTTCTAGTACCATAATTCCAACTTCCTACAAATTTCCTATTATTTTGACGATATCCCGAGCATGTATTTTTATCATTTATGGTTCCTTCTAATAATAACTTTTGAATTTTAATCATATCTTTTTCAGTCATTTTGTTGCTATCTAGTTTTATTATTTCATCAATAGAATTGTTTCCCATCACTGTCATGTATAAACTTATCAAGAAGGAATTTTCTTTTTCTAATTTTTGGTTATCCATAATTTCAGAAGCTTTTAGGGTTTCTA
Organism: bacterium; assembly: GCA_029007685.1. GTDB lineage: Bacteria > Bacillota_I > Bacilli_A > RF39 > UBA660 > Alloscybalousia. The sequence continues at coordinate 8,855 of JAQXIG010000002.1, forward strand.
AAAAACAAACCTTATGTTCTCTGGTTAGCTTATTGATAGCAGAAAGATAATTTTTATACAAATCTAGAGTGTATTCTAAATGATCTTTAGTTATATCAAAAACTTTTATACTTTCTAAATTTCTTAAAATATCTAGCGTAACAACAGGATATTTCCCTGATGCAATTATTTCTTCGATTTCTTTGTCAATATTATGCGATTTTTCCATAACATCACCCCTTAATTGAAGCGTATTATATCACATTTTACCTTATTTTTCAATTATTATCTTTCATCCTACTTACTAATTCTTTTATTTTTCTAAAACGATGATTTAATCCTGATTTGGTAATTGACTTCCCAGTTTCATAAGTTATTATTTCACTTAATTCCAAGAGAGAGGCTTCAGGATATTTTTGACGATATTCCATTACCTGTTTGGTCTTTTCATCCAATAAGTCAATTCCTAAATTACTTTTTAGATATTCGATATCTGCGATTTGTTTGGTAGCGGTTTCAATAATTTTATCGATATTGGCTTGTTCACAGTTGTTTAAGCGATTGGTCATATTTTTATGATCTCTATAAATTCGAATATCTTCATAATACATTACCGCTTGATTAGCACTGATAATTCTTAGGAAATCCCCTATTTTTTCGGCTTCTTTGACATAGACCATATATCCTTTATCACGATTCAATACTTTACTATTTAAGTCAAACTGGTTCAGCAAATTTTTGATCAGTTCTGCTTCTTTTTTATGTTCAATCAGATATTCTAAATGATATCTTGAAGTTTTAGGATCATTGATACTTCCTTTGGCTAGAAAAGCTCCTCTTAAATACGCTCTGATTTCTTCTTCTGAACCTAGTAAGTATTCATCCGGGGTTTCTAAATATTGTTCGTTTTCATCGATGATCGATAAATCTTTTAGAATGAACTCTACTTTGTCGTTTATCATAATTAAATATAGATTATTTTTACTAAAGTTCATCCCTTTTCGATTTTCTATTTCACAGGAAATATCATAAATGTCTTTCATCAATTGATAAATTCTTTTAGCAACGGTTGCATTTTCCGTGATTAAATCGATAGAATCTATGGTATATTCACCATTATTTCTTAGAAATCCTGCTAATTCGGAAATGCTTTCTGATTTACTATTGGGAATTCTGGCGATCTCTTCTTTAATATTAGTTGTAAAAGACATGCTATCACCTCACTAAATAGGAAAGGATTAGAGAACTTAATTTTAGGCTGTCATGTTTTATAGTACCATCTTCTAAATTCACTAGATCTGCTTCGATTAATTCTATGTTCATTTTGGATATTTTTTCTTTATCAATAATTACTGGTTCTTTTTCTTCATCTTCATATTTTTTTAGCATTCTTTTTGATATGGGAGTATTATTCGCTATTACTACATTGATTCTATTTGTCCCTAAGTAGGATTCTATATGTTCTAAATAATTACTCACTAGGGAATCTGTTGTTTCCCCAGGTTGACTCATAATATTACATAAATACATTACTTTAGCAGGAGATTTTTTGATAGCTTCGGATACTTCTTGACAAATTAGATGAGGAGTAATACTAGTATAGATACTGCCCATACTTAAAATTATTAAATCTGCGTTTTTGATTTCTTCGATTACTTCTTTTAGTACATGAGGCTTCTCTTGATAATAAATTTTCCGGTATTTTTTGTATGCTTTCATCATCTCAACTTGTCCTACAATTGTCTCATTATCGATTGTTTCTCCTACTAAAGTTAAATAATCTTCTGATAATGGTAACACTTTATGTTTTACTTGGAGAAGTTTCATTAAACAATCAATACTCTCTTTTAAGCTTTTATTTTTCTTTAGCATTGCGGTTAACATCAGATTGCCAATAGGATGACCATTTAAGTCGCTATGGGTATCGAAACGGTATTCCATGACTTCCTTTACTTGGATAGGTAAAGTTGACATATTAAACAGTACTTTTCTAATATCTCCTACTGCGGGGATTGCAAATTCTTTTCGTAATTTTCCGGTCGATTTACCATTATCAGCTACGCTCACGATGGCTGTTATATCTATAGGGAAGTCCTTCAAGCCGCGTAATAAGTAAGACATTCCAGTGCCTCCACCTAGTACTACTACTTTTTTTTTCATTCTGTCACCTCTTATCTATTGTTTTAAAATGGTGTTTGCAACGATCGCTCCTTCACTACAAGCATTGATGATCTGATACAAATCTTTTTTTAGGCAGTCACCACAAGCGTATACATGGGAGAGAGAAGTTTGGTATTCTTGGTCTACTTCGATATAGCCTTCTTGATCTACGTTGAGCGTTTCTTTTAGAAAGGATGTGGAAGGCTCTTGTCCAATAAATTCAAAGCAGCCGTCTACTTCTAGTATTGGTTGTTTCTTTGAGGTTAGGATAATTTTATCTAGTATGCCATCTTTTTCTTTAAATTCCACTACTTCGGCATTGGTTATGATTTGGATATTCTCGATTCTGTTTACATTGTCTATTAACTCATTATCCGCTCTAAAATCATCTCTTCTGTGTATTAGTGTTACTTCTTTACATAATTTCGATAGATAAATCGTTTCTTCTAGAGCTGATCGGCCACCACCTATTACGGCTACTCTTTTATTTTTGTATAGTGGTCCGTCGCATACCGCACACCAACTAATGCCTTTTCCGGTTAGTTTTTCTTCGTTCTTGACATTGAGTTTACGAGGCTTTCTTCCTAGAGCTAAAATGATATAATCACTAGTATAAATTTCTTTGTCCGTGATTACTTGATAAGGGGTCATCCCCTTGATTGATGTTACTTCAGAATAAGCAAATTCTACTTCTAAATTGGTTAGTTGTTCATACATAGTAAAAGCTAATTCAGGACCTTCAATAGATATAAATCCTGGATAGTTTTCAATTTTAGAAGTCCTAGTAATCTGTCCACCAGGGGCCTCTTTTTCAATTACTAATACTTTTTTTCCAGCTCTTTTTAAATAAAGTGCAGCTGTCATTCCAGCCACACCTGCTCCAATAATAATGGTATGATAATGTTGATTCATTGTTTCATCTCCTAGAACATAATTTCTTTTTCGTCTTTATCTTTATAAAGATTATCGAATCTACTACCTTTTTTACAGAAGAGAACCATCAAAATACCGACGATCATTCCAATTAGTGATACTACTTGAGCAACTCTAAATGATCCTAGCATTAAGCTATCGGTTCGCATTCCTTCAATTATTATTCTTCCTAGTGAATACCATACTAGATAGACTCCTGTTAGCTGACCATTTTTTAAATATTTATAGTTCCTTATTATTAATAAGGTGAAAAAACCCAATACACACCAAATAGATTCATAGATAAAAGTGGGATGACGATAAGCGCCTTGGATATACATGCCTTCTATAACAAACTCTGGTAGTGCTAGGGACTTTAAGTGTTCGAAAGTTGTTATTGTTCCATAAGCTTCTTGATTGAAAAAATTTCCCCATCTTCCAACGGCTTGTCCAATTATTAACCCAACTACCACAATATCTAATATCTTTAACAGTTTAGCATTATATTTCCAAGTATAGAAGAGAATAAATAGTAGACCTGCTAAAACTGCACCATGGATTGCTAGTCCGCCATTCCATATTTCTAAAATTTCTAAGGGATATTGTCTATAATAATCTAAGTTAAATAGTACATAATATAATCTGGCCCCTATTAATCCAAAAATAATGGTATAGAAAATCATATTTACGATGAAATCTTCATTAATATTTTGTTTTTTACATTCTTTTAAGATCATCATGGTTCCTACTAAAATTCCTATGAATATAAAAATTGAATACCAGTATATTTGGATAAATCCTAAATCGATGGCTATTCTATCCATTTTTCTTGATCCTCCTCATAATTGGTTTGATTATTATTTTATCTAATAATGTATTGATGGTAGAGATTAAAATTGCTAGTAAAAAGGCGATGAAAATATTCTTAATTTGGAAATTTTTTCCTAAAATCCAATCTGTTAATTTTAGAATAAATAAGTTGATACATGGATAAAAAATACCAATTGTTAGACCCGTGATTGGAATGGTTAAGAAAAATAAAATTGGCTTGATGGTTTTATTTAAAATGAAAATGATTAAAGTAGCTAGTATCCCATATAGGTATAGATGAGTATCATTAATATAAAAGGTATCAAAATAGGTTGATACAAATACTAAGACAATTGCATATCCTATTATTTGTATGACCCACTCTATAAAGTTCGTAATATAATTTTTTTTAGCTACTTTGTTCATACTATCACCTAATCTTTTAATATTTTTTGTAGAAATTCTCCAGTTCTGGATTCTTTTACTTTGGCAATTTTTTCTGGAGTTCCGGTTGCGATGATTGTTCCACCATTATCTCCTCCATCTGGTCCTAAATCAATGATGTGATCGGCGCATTTTATAACATCTAAATTATGTTCAATCACGACGATGGTATCTTTATTATCTACTATTTTATTAAATATTTCAAGTAACTTCTTAATATCTGCCGAATGTAATCCAGTAGTTGGCTCGTCTAATATGTAAAGTGCTTTCCCAGTTGGCTTTTTTTGAAGTTCTTTGGCTAGCTTTACGCGTCCAGCTTCTCCTCCTGATAACGTAGTAGCACTTTGTCCTAGCTTAATGTATCCAATACCGACATCTTCTAATACTTGAAGTTTATTTTTGATTTTGGGAACGTTTTCAAAAAATTCTAGGGCTTCGCTGACACGCATATTCAAGACTTCTGCAATATTCTTGTTTTTATATTTTATTCTTAATGTTTCGCTATTATACCTAGTTCCGTGACATACTTCACACGGGATGTATACATCTGGCAAGAAATGCATCTCGATTTTCTTTACACCATCACCACGGCAAGCTTCACACCTCCCACCTTTGACATTAAAGGAAAAGCGATCTTTCCCAAAGCCATGCATTTTCGCTTCTTTGGTCGTTGTGAATAGTTCTCTGATTTCATCAAATACTCCGGTATAAGTTGCAGGATTACTGCGCGGAGTTCTACCGATTGGATTTTGGGAAATTTCCACTACTTTGTCGATATGCTCTAAACCTATTATTTTTTTATGTTTTCCTGGTTTGTCTTTACTTTTATAAATTTTTGAGTAAGCAGCACGGCATAGAATTTGATTGATCAAAGTACTTTTTCCACTTCCAGAAACTCCAGTTACACAAGTAAAAGTTCCTAATGGGATTTTAACATTTATATTTTTAAGGTTATTTTCACTAGCACCTTTGATTTCGATATCATTTCCAGTACCTTTTCTTCTAATTTTTGGAATTTCAATCCTTTCTTTTCCACTTAAATATCGCCCTGTGATACTGTTTTCATTTCTCATCACTTCTTCTGGTGGACCGGCAGCTATGATTTGACCACCTTGGTCTCCCGCACTTGGTCCAACATCTACTAAGTAGTCACTTGCTAACATAGTGTCGGTGTCATGCTCTACTACAATTAACGTATTTCCTAGGTCTCGCATTTCTAATAACGATTTGATCAATTTTTCGTTATCTTTTTGATGAAGTCCGATACTTGGTTCATCTAGTACATATAAAACCCCTGTTAATTTGGAACCAATTTGGGTTGCCAGTCTAATACGTTGGGCCTCTCCACCAGACAGAGTTCCTGCCGATCTACTTAGTGTGAGATATTCTAATCCAACATTTTTTAAGAAACTAAGCCTTGTTTCGATTTCTTTTACTAGTAGATTGGATATTTCTTTTTGAAATTTGGTTAGTTTTAAGTTTGCAAAGAACGGAAGTAAATTTTTGATACTCATACAAGTTACTTCATAAATGTTTTTTCCTCCGATTAGAACCGATAATACACTATCTTTAAGGCGGGCACCATGGCAAGTTTCACATTCGGTTTCAATCATGTAATTTTCGAGCCAATCGCGAATCCAGGTACTACTGGTTTCCATATATCTTCTTTCTAGATTATTGATAATTCCTTCGTAGTAATCTTTTTGATTGTAGAGATTGCCACTTTTGGATTGATATTGGAAATGAATGATTTCATCACTTCCATAAAGAATATAATCTTTATGTTTTTTTGTTAATTTACTAAATGGTTTGTTCATATCGATTTTGTAATGTTTACATAGACATTCTAGGCGCTTAAAATCTAAAGCTTCAGGATCATCAGTTAGGGTTTTTATGGCTCCACCATTTAAACTTCTCGTAGTATCAGGAACTACTAATTCTGGATCCATTCTTAATTTTACTCCTAATCCTTTACAATCTGGGCAAGCACCAAAAGGGGCATTAAAACTAAACATCCTTGGTTCTAGTTCTGGTAATGAAAAGTCACAATAAGGGCAAGCAAAATTTTCTGAATAAACTACTTCTTTATTTCCTACATAATCAATGACCACTTTACCATGTGATAATTTAATTGCAGTTTCAATTGATTCTACTAACCTACTTCTAACCTCTTCTTTTAAGACAATACGATCGATTACTACTTCAATATTATCTTTTTTATTTTTTTCTAATTCAATTTCCTCACTTAGATCGTACATTTCATTGTTAATACGAACCCGAACGTACCCTTCTTTTCGCAAATCCTCTAACAGTTCTCTATGGGTTCCTTTTTCACCATGAATTACGGGAGCCATAATTACTAATTTAGTTCCTAATTCATTTTCTAAGATCTTATCCACCATTTCATCTACCGTTTGAGAAGAAATCGGAATATGGTGATCTGGGCAATAAGGGATTCCAATTCTTGCGAATAGTAATCTTAGATAGTCATAAATTTCGGTTACAGTACCTACGGTGGAACGAGGGTTTTTTGATGTTGTTTTTTGATCAATACTAATAGATGGTGATAGTCCTTCGATCGAGTCAACATCTGGTTTTTCAGTGCCACCTAAGAATTGTCTTGCATAAGCAGACAGACTTTCTACATAGCGTCTTTGTCCTTCGGCATAAATGGTATCAAAAGCTAAGGAAGACTTACCGCTTCCTGATACTCCTGTCATTACTATTAATTTATTTTTCGGTAGTTCTAGATCAACATTTTTAAGATTGTTTTCTCTAGCACCTTTAATTACAATTTTATCCATACTTCTCACCTTTTCTTGTTCGTTATTATATCACAATTTTGAAAAATTACTTAACATTTCTTTCTTATTATGCCACTGGAACATTTGTTTGTCAATGGTATAAAAAAAGAGATCCCTTTTATCTTACAAGTTCACCTTTTATTTGACGGGATATCTTTTTTAGAAGTCACAGTATGATTCATCAACTGTTTCTAGTACCTCTATTCGTTGGGATTTACTGAATTGATTATTTCCTAGGTATTTTATTTTGTATTTAGCTTTTACAACTGCTCCTTTGTATTGGTTATAAGCAGCTGAAATTAAGCTACTTTTTTTCGTCGTTTGATCATATTGGCATAATTGAGTAGTTGAAGCGCTGTTTATATCATTTACTATATCCTTGTTATGGGTTATTCTAGTTCCAGTAATGATAATTTCATCATTTTCCACAATAATTGTTTTTTCTGAAGCATCATATCCAACCATAGAAATTGGATATTCTGGATCCAAGGTCATGTCCACTGAAATTTCTTGCAAATCAGAATTATAGAAAGCATATTGAGTGCTTCTAATGTCACTTCCACCAGTAACTACCATGATGACTTCGTTTCTTAATACATAAATGGAAGATAGGTAACTAAGTGGACTTATTGTCGTTATCGTTTTATTATCAATAGATAGTGTATATACATAATTTTCATACGTGATATTTACTTCTCTTATTTTAGATCCTAATAAGATTTTTTTCGTTATGCTACTCTGATTAGACTCTGAGATACCTCCAATTTTATCTACACAATCAGAACAACTGATAGCATTTTCTGGGGCTTCCTCAGCAGCATTATTATTATTTTCTTTCAC
>JAQXIG010000003.1 GCA_029007685.1 bacterium
TACAATTGCATTCAGAGGTGTTCGAATCTCATGTGACATGCTCGATAGAAAATCGGTCTTGGCATTATTAGCCTTTTCGGCTACTTCTTTCGCCATATTCAACTGTTCTATCATTTTCATATCTGGATTTTCTATGGTAAAATAAGTTAAAACCGTAATAAAAGAGGCAACTGAAGTCACCAATAGAAACTCTGGAAATAAGACTTGAATCGTTACTCCAATACCTGCTAATACAATAAAAAGAAAAGCAGGCAAATACTTTTTATCTTTAATTTCTTTAAAATTAGATATCATAATCAAAAACCAAAAAATCAAACAGATCCCTGTCATCACATAGCTAAAAGTAGCACTAGGACCATGAGTATACATCAACTTTCCATCACTATATATATACAAAGGTAATATAAAAATAATCATACTAATCAATATATAATCCAACAAAAAAACAAAAAATGAATTTTTTAAATATTTCACATTTTTAATTTGCGCCTCCTCACCTGTAGTATTTTGATTCTTCTTAGAAGAAATAACAAAAATGTAATAGGTAAAAAGTAACACCCATCCAAGGATACCTACTAAATAGAACTTACACAATGTATTCGCAAAATAATGACTAGGATTAACAATCGCTAAATAAACACTCGCCATATCAATAATCAAAGTAACAAAAGTAATGAATATTAATCCTGAATAGACTCTATTTTCAAGTGTTTTTCGTTTTTTCTTACAAAAATATATCACAGTAATCAAAAAAAGATAAAATAAACTGGATATTTGAAACAACAAACTAGACATCAGCACAACTTCCTCTCTATCTTCAAATTATATCATAAAAAGCTACCAAAGAAATCATAAATTCCATTTTACTCAAATAAAAAGTGAATCCGACTTGAATATGTCAATTCACTTTTTATAAACCTTCTTATTTTGAATCTCAAATTTCCTACCACATTCCAAACCATATGTAGATGCAACATTGGGAATCAGTGAATAAATATCATCCCTATGAACCATGCCAGACTCACATATTTTTTCAAGCTGATCTATTATGTAAGCACCATCTGTTAAAGCCTTATGATATAAATCCATAAAAGATTCAGTTGATTGAATATTAGCATCTAACGGATTGAACCACAATTCATGTTCCTCATTTAAATAAACAGTAACATCCCTAACTTCTCTATGATAAGAAAAAGAACTAGTACCTTTTAAAAAGGGATCTATTTTATCAAATATCAATCGTTTTAATCCTAATTTATCAAATTTCATTGCCTTCATAAATAGTGAAACTTGATAAAAAGAAAGATTAAAAATATTCCCTCCATTAGAAATACCATATATTTCATACAAACTTTGGTCTAACGTTTGCAACAAACCATTAGTAGTAACTTGTTGATATGCAAAATCTTGATAGACAGGATAAACTTTAGGGTCTATTTTTTCATACGTTTTCATCATATGGATATCGATTAAATTCTCTACAATACCATGCTGCCATGTCTTATTATTAGGATCTCTTGTATGATCCCCAGCATAATAAATGATAAAAGGATGAGTATAAGCATCTAACAAATGATGCATAATATATCCAGGTCCAATAAATAATCTAGTTTGTTCATCTTCAATCGCTCCATTGTTTTTTGCCGTTTTAAGAAAGCAATACACAAATTGCTGAAATTTATGTTCCTGTAATAATACTGAGTTTTGAATATTATGATGTAACTTTTTAGAATTCCAAAGTTTATAAAAATCATGATAGATTAAAAAATCATGACCTTGAGCAAAAAGTCGATATTCATCATAATGCGGAAGATTTTTCAAAGTATCAGGATGTAATTTTCTTTTCAATTGTTGATAAAAAATATCATGAGTCTTTGGTCCGGGCATTCTATCACTTTCCTTATTCTAGATTTGTTTTAAAGATTTTTTTAATATTTTAGATTCTACAGCACTAATTGGTGTAATCGGTTGATTAGACATATAATCTTTTGACATTCCCTCATAAATTATTTGCTGTTGTAATAAACAATAAAAATCAAAAGGTCTAATATTATACAAGGATTTTTCAGGAAATAGATCAATACCTACTTCCTGTAATACAGTAGCTACCCACTGTGAGCAAAAAAATTCACCCTCAACAGGAACTCCTACCCCGAAGAATAACATCGAAATAAGTCCGGCAAAATTAAATCCCAATTCTTCGCGTTTTAACCAATAAGAATTCATAACCTCACCAAGATGATCATATTGTTTCTTAGTTACTCCTAATTCCATAACTGCAATTTTACTTTTATCAGGTCTCAAAGCAAACATGCCAGAGCGAATATCTTCTTTAACAATTCCAGAATGAAAAGGATTATGAAGATCTTTTCTAGCAAAAGACATCATATTGTCTAATTTAGAATCTCT
>JAQXIG010000004.1 GCA_029007685.1 bacterium
AATAAAAGCGCACTGCATCAACACCAAATTTTTCAACTAAATCATCTGCATAAATAACATTTCCCTTAGACTTACTCATTTTATCACTACTAGTTAATAACCAAGGATGACCAAAAATTTTTTTAGGCAACTCTAGTCCTAAAGACCATAAGAAACAAGGCCAATAAATACTATGAAAACGAATAATATCCTTTCCAATTAGATGTAAATCTGCAGGCCATAGTTTTTTAAATTCATCACTTTCATTATCAACATCATAACCAATATTAGTAATATAATTGGTTAACGCATCCAACCAAACATATACAACATGTTTAGGATCAAAACTTACAGGAATTCCCCATTTTAATGTTGTACGTGAAACACATAAATCTTGTAGTCCTGGTTTTATAAAGTTATTAACCATCTCATTTTTACGAGACACAGGTTGAATAAAGTCAGGATGTTCTTCAATATACTTCTCTAATCTGACCTGATATTTACTTAATCTGAAAAAATAAGCCTCTTCACTTTGTTCATGGACTTCTCTACCACAATCTGGACATTTACCATCAATTAATTGAGATTCAGTCCAAAAAGATTCACAAGGAGTACAATAAAGGCCTTTATATTCACCTTTATAAATATCTCCGTTCTCATACATCTTATTAAAAATATGTTGAACAACCTCTTCATGTCTACTATCTGTAGTCCTAACAAAACGATCATAACTTGTGTTCATTAAATCCCAAATACGTTTAATTTCAGTAGCTATTTCATCAACAAATTCTTGTGGTTCTACCCCAGCTGCCATAGCCTTTTCCTCAATCTTAATACCATGTTCATCGGTACCAGTTTGAAAATAAACATCATAACATTTTAATCTCTTAAACCTAGCAATCGCATCAGCTAAAACAATCTCATAAGTATTTCCAATATGGGGCTTACCAGATGTATAAGCTATTGCTGTTGAAATATAATATTTTTCTGCCATTCATATCACTCCCTTTAATAATAATGTTAAATATCAAAAAAAAATTATTATAACATAAGGACGAAAAATCGCGGTACCACCTTATTTTATAATAATAGATATTATACACTCAAATAGTTAACGCCTATATACGACCATATTTACATATCAATATAGTAGTTCAAAAGCCATATCTTAGTAATAAATTACCCTCTTTTTCACCAACCAGAGTTCTCTAAAATAAACTTTATTAATAAGACTCTTCATCTCAACTTTTCAGATATGGTCATATTATAACACAAAAAATCTTATTCTTCAATATGTTTAGCTAAAAATTGAGCTACTATATTTGCTAATTTATCTTCAAGCTGACCTATATCACTTTTATCGGACAAAATAATAACAAGCCCAATTGCATCCCCATTCATAATGATAGGAACTATAACATAGGAAAACATATTTTTTTCATTATCTAAAAGCTCAATATCGTGTAAACCATTTTCAAGCAAGTTTTTTCTTTCATTCATTATATTTTCTAAAAACTTCGATATATTCTTATCAATAAATTTTTTCTTTAATGGTCCAGATACAGCAACAAATTTATCACGATCTGTTACTAAAACCGTTTTATTAACAGTACCATTGATAATATCAGCCAATTGTTTAGTTACTTCTTCTATGTCGTTCATCTTAGAAAACTTTTTTAAAGCAATCATTTCTCGATCAACAAAAATCTCTAAAGACTCTCCATCCCTAATTCGCAGAGTACGTCGAATTTCTTTAGGAATAACAATTCTTCCCAGATCATCTACTCTTCTAACAACACCAGTTGATTTCATATAATTATTCCTCTCTTTCTCCATACTTATATTTTCTCTATAATAGCCAAATTTATACATAATATTTTCTTCTCATTACTATTATAATCAATATTCCCATTATTTTATTTGGTAAATATTTCCATATAACTATGCAATGCAAAAAAAGACCATCTTAATAGATGGTCCAAAAAAAGAAAAATAAAATATTTTAATTAAAAATTCGAGAATTTTCCAAAGTAAATATGTATCTATCACCCTGTTCTTTAACAAGACTAATTAATATTGTATCTTTAACAAGTACTTTAAAATCAACGCTTTCACAAATCTGTTTAATATAAACTTTGTTGATGAACTTAGACATATCTGAAGTAAAATCATTTTTCAAAATATTATCAACATTATCTGTAAATATTTTATTTACATTATTTACAATTTTTTTCTCAAATGTATCTAATATTTTTTCCTTTAAAATCTTCCTATTATTTTTATTAATTTCGCTGAAATCTTTCTTGCTAAATTTAATAATATCATTAAATTTATTCTCATCAATACCTTCTAATTTCTTTAATAAACATTTTATCCGATATTCTTTTAACACTTCACATACTAATATAACCTCATCCCTATAATCATCAATAATACTATCTAATTCTGAATTTTTTAAAACAATCAAATTTTTTCTTGCCAAATCCAAAAACTTTACCTTAATTGAATCCATAGAATCAAGTGGAGGTTTTTTTAATAATGACATTACATCTTCAGAAAACAATGCTTCTGAATTATTTTTTACAATTTCACAAATTGCATTCTTATAATTTTCAAAATGTTGTTTTTTAAATCTTTCTAAAGTATCTGCCATACACTACACTCCTAGCATATTAAATTTAACCAACTTCTAAAAATTAGTCAATAGTATTTGTAATTTTATTCGAAATTTTATCTAACAAAGATACTAAATAATATATTGGATGTTTCTCTAATTTTATAATATCTAAAACTATAATTAAATGATTAT
>JAQXIG010000005.1 GCA_029007685.1 bacterium
ACTGTATACTTCAGTTAATTTAATAAACATAAATGATAAAGATATAATAGAAATTAATGTTATGGAAGCTCCCAATAAACCTTATTATTTAATTGAAAAAGGAATTAAGTCATAAGAAGTATATTTAAGATATGGTAACACTAGTGCTCCTGCTAGTGAAGAAGTAATAAAGAAAATGTTGATTGAAAATCAGGGAGATTCTTTTGAAACACTAATTTCACAAAATCAAAATCTAAGTTTTGAAACACTTAATAATATATTTAATAAACATAATATTAATTTTGATGATAATAAATTAAAAAGTCTAAATATTATTAATTTAAATGGTCAATATACAAATTTAGGGTTACTCCTATCAGACGAATGTCCTTATTCAGTAAAATGTGCAATTTATAATGGAACAAATAAATTGGAATTTAAGGATAGAAAAGAATTTAATGGTTCAGTTTTAAAACAAGTAAATGATGTATTTGAATACCTGGAATTATTTAATAAAACTAAAGAAAAGATTATCGGGTTAGAGCGAATAGATACAAAGGATTATCCTGAATATGCTTTACGAGAATCATTATTGAATGCAATTATACATAGAGACTATAATTATAAGGGAAGCATATTGATTTCATTATATGATGATCATTTTGAGATTACATCATTAGGTGGAATTGTTAAAGGTTTGAGTTTAAAAGACTTATATTTAGGAATATCTGAAAGCAGGAATCCTAATTTAGCTAATATATTTTATAGGTTAAAATATGTAGAAAGTTTTGGAACTGGTATAGGCAGAATAATAGAATCATATAATGATTTTGATAAAAAACCGGTATTTGTTGATACGGATAATGCATTTAATGTAACATTATATAATGTTAATTATTTAAAAAATAGTGAAAAAGTTTTACCATCTAATTTAACTCAAGAAAAAAAATAGTTGAATATTTAAAGAAAAATAGTAAGATTAATAGAAATATAGTAGAACAATTATTAGATATTTCATCTACTAGAGCAAAAAATATATTGAATAATATGTGTGAAAAAGAATTAATAATTATGATTGGTAATGGAAAAAATACAATGTATGTGTTAAAATAAATATAGATTGATTCATATATAAAATATTTGTCAAAAAAGTTGTAAACCTCTACGTCGTCGGCACAGAAGCAAAAATCGTCGAAAATGATGTTGATAATAAAAGACTCAATTGATATTGAGTTTCAGGTTGTTGACAAAGTGGTATATTCAAAACGAATATATTACTTTTTTTATTGAAATTTTTATAAGGTTAAAAGTCTTTAAGAAAATTTGATTTTCTTTTTCTATTTTATATAAAGTTAATGTAATTATCAAAATGGAATAGTTTATTAAAATAAATTTTGTTGTAATAATTATTGTATTTATTGTAGTAAGTGGATGAATGATTCAATATAATTTCTTTGTTTCTAAAATTATTAAAGTACATGTTTTTAATGTCTTTATGATTAACTTTAAGAAGTGCGAGTATGAATTTTATCTATAGAATATTTTATTAACTGAATTAGTCCATCTTTGGGGGAATATCGCTTAATGGAATACAGTATTCTTTTGTTTCTTTGATATTATATTCAGTTTTTCTTTTTAATTTGATCATCAAAGTAATTGGAGATTCATACAATCTTAATGTAAATAGATCACCAACATTTTGAATTGTACTTTCTGAGTTACGTTAATTTAAATTATTTTTAGAAATTTCATTAATAAGTGGTGTAATTTTTATACGGTTAAAGCCCACTTTCTATTGTTTTTAGATCACTCAATTATAAAGCATTTTTTATGTTTTAACTTTTTTAATTTGTTTATAAAGATTTGTGCTCTACATCTCCATACTTTAAAAACACTATTATAATTGATGTTTTTCTTGTTTTTTTAGAATTTTTCATATATTATTATGGTGAGAGTGGGTAGTAATATGAGTCGGGATAGTAATTATATTTTAGAAAAGAATCACTATATTTTAAAAGAGTTTTCTGATGGTAAGAAGATTATGGTTCGTGATTTACAATTAGAAATATTAACTGTTATGGATGAGATCCATAGAATTTGTGAGAAGAATCATATTCCATATTTATTGATTGCAGGTAGTAGTTTAGGAGCGGTTAATTATAAAGGCTTTATTCCCTGGGATGATGATATGGATATTGCTATTCCTATTGAGTATTGGGATTTGTTTGTAGAAGTGATGAAAAAAGATTTAGATACAAACTTTTATTTTGATTCTTATGAAATTGATAAAAAATATAATACCATTTCTGGTCCATGGATGAAAGTTCGAAAAAGGGGAACCTATATTGAAGAGGTTAACTTCTTACTTAAAAATCGTTGTAAACGTGGGAATGGTGTCTTTGTAGATGTTATTCCATATGGTGGAATTGCTGAAAATAAATTTGTTGATGAGTTAGAGAGAACTTTAGTCAAAATTAATATGTTATTTATTGTACTTTTGGATAATTTGCATATTAATCCAATTCCTTTTAAGAGTTTTGTGTATTGGTTTAGCAAAAAGTGTTGTGCTTTGCATAAGAATAGTAGTTTGATTTCTCAGCCGGTATCGGTTCCTTGGGAGAAATTTTTACATGAACCAGTTTTTAAAAGAAAAGATGTTTTTCCTTTGAAAAAGTACGATTTTGAAAATAGAAAATTTTACTCCTATTGTAATATTGAAAAAATTTTAAGGGAATGGTATGGGCCTAATTGTTTGAAGAAATGGGATGGAAAAAAATGGGTCGAAACTTTACCAATTTCGAAGCGCCATCCTAAGCATGTTAAAGATATTAATTTGGAAGGAGATTATCCTAGCATTAGGCATTGAAAATTTTCTTATTCATTGATACTTGTTATTTTTATTGTATCTATTCAGATTATTGTTGACTAGTTGTCGACATCTTTTTTTTTGATCTATTTTTTCTTCTATCCTTAAATAAATATGGTGAAAATACAACGGAAAGATGCAATGGTATGGACTTTTAGACCTTTGTGATTTTAGTGAAAATATATTATGATTTAAAGTAGGAAGGAGTGAGTGAAGTGGCACAATACGCTTTAACAGAAGAAAAATGTATAAGAGCAGAAGAGTTAGCTGAGGAAATTTTAGGATATCGTGCAAAAATAGAAAACTGTGTGAATACTTTCGATTATGTATTGACCAACACTGCAGAAGTTCAAAAATGGTTTAGTGATACGGATGCTGGTAGGGTATTGTATGATAAGATTATGAAGAATAATGAATCACTATTAAGTCTTGCCAATCATATTGCTTTGATTTCTCATCATACAACTCAATTAGTAAATCAATCTCGAAGAGCAAATTCTGCAGATTTTTAAGAAAGGAGAAATTACGATATGAATGATGTTAGTGTAGAAGAATTACAAAGACAGGCTACAAGATTTGAAGAAGAAACTAGTAAGCTGGCGAGATATCTTGATGAGTTAACTACAGATGGTGCTGGATTCTTATATGATTTAAAAATGACGGTAGGAGCAGAGAGTGATTTAGGAGTTACGATTTCAGCTTTAGGTGGTGCCGTAAGAAATGCTTCTGCCAATGCTGTTAATTCTTTGAATCAAGCGAAAGAAATTATAGTACAAAAATGTACTGAGATTTCTAATGTTTTAGAAGAAGCTACTAATGCTTATCAACAACAAGTTAATGAAATAGCAAAAATTAAATTTTACTAGGATGTAGTATTGACTTTTGGTAATTATTTGAATTATTGGATAAGATAGATATTTTTTGTCTTTGTATTTCTTGTAATCAATAGAAATGGGACGCTATAAAAGATACTGATGGATTCGGTATCTTTTTATTTGAAAAATAGTGCATTGGTAGTTATTGTGTGATTTTTTAGGCTAAAAAAGATACTGATATTTTGTTCAGTATCTTTTTGGTGTGCCAGGCATGGAATATAGCTAAGTGGTGAAAGTCCACTATACACGTAAGTATCTGCGAAGTATTAGGGAAACACAACGCATTAACAGTGATGTTAGGGCTAAAGGAAGTGTGAAACAAAATCGTGGCTCAACGAATAGAAACTTGATACTAAGGCTGTATAAACGGATGAGGTTACCAAACAAACTAAAGTCCAAAAGATACACGTAACTTT
>JAQXIG010000006.1 GCA_029007685.1 bacterium
TGATATTGCAAAAAAAATAGATACATATGATATAAGTATTTTGCCATATGAGGATTGTTGTACAGTATTTGTACCAAAACATCCAGTTATTAATCCTAATTTGGAAGATTGTCTAAAATACGAAAGTAGATTTGATTATGAGAAATATATAGATGAAATTATTGATAATGAAATGATTATTAAAGTTACAGAAAAAAATGAAAATAAATTTGAAGATTTATTTTAAAAATGGTATAAATTACCAAGTAAAAAAATGTATTTTTTTCAGGATATTTCACAATCTATAATTGTAGGAGGTGAAATACATGAACAACAATACTAATTCAATGAAAATGAGAGTACCTGGTGCTAAACAAGCTATCGATAAAATGAAATATGAAATAGCTAACGAACTAGGTGTTAACTTAGGACCAGATGCTACTTCACGTGCTAACGGATCAGTTGGTGGTGAAATTACTAGACGTTTAGTTCAAAACGGAATGAACCAAATTAGTGGAAGCTACCAAAATAAATAATGATAATAAGGGATAGCTTATAGGATAGGGAGAGCCTATCCTATTTTTTGTTCATGCTTTTTATTGAATTGCTAAAATTTTATTGTTAAAGTTATGGTGATGAAAAAATGTGAATATCCTCTATCATATTCTTTTAAAGTAGAATATTATATAGTATAATAACCTTAAGTAAAGGAGGCTGTTATGAAGATATTATCGGTTAATGCTGGTAGTTCTACTTTAAAATTTCGTTTGTATGAAATGCCAGAAGAAATAGTATTGATGAAAGGAACCATGGAAAGGATAGGTTTAGATGGTTCTAATCTCAGTATTCGTATTGGGGAAGAAAAAATTCAAAGGGAGGTTATCTTGGCTAACCATTCTGATGCGGTTAATGTGTTATTAAAAGAATTGGTTGATCAAGGATTGATTTCATCATTAGATGAGATTAAAGCAGTTGGACATCGGATTGTTCATGGTGGTAATTTATATTCGAGTAGTGTGATTATGAATGAGCGAGTGATTCAAGAGATTGAGAGTATTTCTGAGTTGGCACCACTTCACAATCCTGCTAATTTAGTTGGAGTAACTGCTTTTCAAAAAGCGATTCCAAGTGCTATACAGGTTGGATGTTTTGATACTGCGTTTCATCAAACTTTGAAGGAGAAGGATTATTTATATCCGGTTCCTTATGAATGGTATATTAAATATCATATTCGCAAGTATGGTTTTCATGGACTTAGTCATAAATTTGTTACTGAAAAAATGGCTAGAATCTTAAAGAAAAATCCTAATTTAATTATTTGTCATATTGGGAATGGAGCTAGTGTTTCGGTTGTTGATAATGGAAAATGCATTGATACTTCGATGGGTTTTACGCCTAATGCAGGAGTTATGATGGGAACTCGTAGTGGTGACATTGATTATACTCTTATTTCTTACGTTATGAAGAAGACCGGTTATAATTTAGATAAAATAGATGCTATGTTAAATCGTGAGAGCGGATTAGAAGGTATTGCTGGTATGAGTGATTTAAGAGATTTGGATCGTGCTTTTGAAGCTGGTGAAGAAAAAGTTCGTTTAGCATTTGATATGTATACGGATCGCATTGTTGATTATATTGCGAAATATTATGTCAAGTTAGATGGTAAGGTTGATGCGATTTGTTTTACTGCTGGTGGTGGAGAAAATGATACTATTATCAGGCGGGAAGTGTTACGCAAATTGACATCGCTTGGTGTTTTGATTGATAATGAAAAGAATGAAAATACGATTGTTCGTAAAGGGGTAGAAGGAATTATTACTACTGATGATTCTAAAATTCCTGTTTATGTAGTTGCGACAGATGAAGAATTGATGATTGCTAGAGATACGGTTGCACTTGTTAGTGACTAAGTGCTAATCGTGTGTTTATAGATGGATTCATAAAGATGAGTACTATCTGTTAGGACATCACTTGATTTGATTCTTTGATTGGTAGAATTTGTGTGTGTTCCTATTTCTAAATTGTAGGTAACTAGACAAATCGATGATGACATAATAGCTATTATTGGAAAAGACTTTGGAACCAAAAGTATATTTTTATAAATATTTGATATGGAATAGTTGATTTGATTTTTCTTTAGAAAATTAGCTATTCTTTTTCGTTTTTTTAAATTAATTATTTGACATTTTTTCTTTTTGAATAGTCTACTGGAAAAAAGTTAAGAAAAGAGAGGAAGATGACTTATAAGAACTTTTACATAGTTAGGTATGATAGAATATTTAAAATCATTTTATGTGATGGAGATGAATGCCCTTGTTACAGGAATTTTTATCCGAGTTATTGAAAAAATGAATCAAAATCATTGGATTTTTAGACTTTAACCATAAAGAGTTTAGGTTAAAGCATCGATTCTTTTCGATTGCATAATATCAGTATGTGGAAATGCTTCAATGGGGTTAAGTGATGTTTCATTATAAGTATCATTCATATTTTTGATATGTATCTTAACAGTGTTTTTGAAAAATAAATTAGTCAATTTTCAATATCAGTTTGTGTTTTTCTTAAATTTCTGGTGTTTTTTTATCTAAAATGGGATTTATAACTTGAATATTAAAATTATGATTAGTAAAAAATCTTTGGGTAGGTAAATGATGAGTAGAAGTATGGTTAAATCTTCAAATTTTAAATTATCTATTTTATTTTTTAATCAATTGAATTCACTAAGAGAAGGTTCCATTAAAATTTTACTAGGTTCTGTAATTCATAGTACTTCGCTTTTGCTATTGGAACATCAATACTTCATACTTTTCTTATCTTTCATCCTTTCTCATTTTAAACTCTCTTTGATTTTCACATATAAGTTATTATTTTCACAATCTAAAACTAAATTACTACAAAGAATAAGAGAATAGTTTGTCACAAAAATGGATTCAAAGACCTTTGATATAATTTGACTTTTACAATAAATTACCTACTATTATATGATAGAAAATTTCAAAGAGGAGAAATATATGATATTGTCACCCAATAGCTACATTTAGATTTTTGTTTTGAATTTGGGAAAAAGGATGGGAGAAGAGAGGTAAGATTGAGATCAAAAAAATGTTAGATAATAAAATTGTGATTGAAACTATTTCTAAATATATAGGGCTTATTATGGTAGAAATTAATCTATTGGTTTATTTATCATTTTAGGTAAAAGGTCAAGATTTTATTCTTCTTTTCTTTCCTTTTTTTTTATTGTATAATATAGTTGTAGAAAGAAGGAAATATATGAAAATAATATCGATTAATGCAGGAAGTAGTTCTTTGAAGTTTAGTTTATTTGATATGGATACTAATACTTGTATTGCTTCTGGTTATTTTGAAAGAGTAACTTTAGAAGGAAGTTTTTATACGATTAAATATAATGGTGAAAAAATTCGTGAAGAGGTTGATATGCCTAATCATACGGTAGCGGTAGAAGTACTTTTGGATCGTTTGATTAAGATTGGAATTATTGCTTCTTTAGATGAAATTGATGGTGTTGGACATCGTTTGGTTCATGGTGGAGATCAATATAATACTTCGGTTATTATTACAGATGAGGTTATTCAGGATTTAAGAAAATATTCTGTTTTGGCACCACTTCACAATCCTGCCAATATATTAGGAATTGAAGCGGTTAGAAAAGCTTTGCCTGATATCCCTATGGTTGGGGTTTTTGATACGGCATTTCATCAGACTATGGATAAAGTGCAATACTTGTATCCAGTCCCTTATGATTGGTATCAGAAATATGGTGTTCGAAAGTATGGATTTCATGGTACTAGTCATTGTTATATTAGTAAGCAAATTCCTCGTGTTTATGGGAAGGAGGAATATCGAGCTATTATCTGCCATTTAGGTAGTGGAGGAAGTTTGTCCGCGGTTCGTAATGGTAAGTGTGTTGATACTACAATGGGATTTACTCCTTTGGCAGGAATTATGATGGGAACTCGTAGTGGTGATATTGATCCATCGATTATTCCATTTATTATGGAAAAAGAAGATAAAAAGGTAGAGGAAGTTATCGATGATTTAAATAAAAAATCAGGATTTTTAGGGGTTAGTCAAAAGGCAAGTGATTTTAGGGATATTTATGCTGGTGTTGTTGATCATGATGAAATGTGTAAGCTAGCTTTTGATAAATATGTTCAAACAGTTGTTCATTATATTGCGAGTTATTATGTAGAACTTGGTGGAATTGATGTTTTAGTATTTACAGCGGGTCTTGGTGAAAACTCTAGTGAAGTAAGAGAGGCAATTGTTGCCAAGCTTGAATGTTTAGGCATTTATTTGGATGTAGAAAAGAATCAAGTTCGAGGGGAAGAGGTTAATATTAGTGCGGATCATTCTAGTTGTCAAATTTTTGTAATTCCAACTAATGAAGAATTAATGATTGCACAAGATACGTTGTCACTTATAGACAATAGATAGGAAGAAATTTATGTATAAAAAAATATATAAGGCAATTAAGAAGTTTGATACTATTGTCATTAGTCGTCATGTAGGGGTTGATCCTGATGCTATGGCTAGTCAAATTGCACTTAGAGATTCTATATTATTAACATTTCCTAAGAAACGTGTTTTGGCAGTCGGAAATGGTAGTAATAAATTTTCGTATATTGGGAAGTTAGATAAATTGGAAGATGTTGATTTTTCTCGCTCTCTTTTAATTGTTTTGGATACTCCTGATAAAAAAAGAGTTGATTGTTTTGAAGTAGATAGATTTGCTTATAAAATTAAGATTGATCATCATTTATTTGTAGAAAAGTTTTGTGATATTGAGCTTATTGACGTTCAAACATCCTCGACTTCGCAACTTATTCTGGAATTATTATATAGTACTAAATTAAAGAGGAATGTAAAGATTATTAGTAATTTATTTTTGGGACTTGTTTCTGATACAAATCGTTTTTTATTCAATGTTAATGCGGATACTTTTTCTTTGATTAGTAAAGTATTAAGCAGTTATTCTTTAGATTTACCTGCTCTGTATCAAAACTTATATCGTCGACCGCTTTCTGAGGTACGATTAGAGGGATATATTAGTCAAAATATGACGGTAACTGAAAATGGAGTAGGGTATATTAAAATTACGAATGATATTATCAATAAATTTGAAGCAGATGTCGCTAGTGCGGGGAATATGGTTAATAATTTTAATTATATTGAAGAAGTACTTGTATGGTTAATGATTTCTGAAGATCGTAAGAATCATGTTATTAAGATTAATATTCGATCACGTGGCCCTATTATTAATACGATTGCTGAAAAGTATAATGGTGGTGGCCATAAGTTTGCATGTGGTGCGAAGTTAACCACTTTTGAAGAGGTTGATTTGTTGATACAAGACTTGGATTACTTGTGTGAGAAATATATAGAAAGTATGGATTGAGGTGAGGATGATGAAAATAACTGATGTGACACTTAAGATCAGTGCAGTTAGACGTAGTCAATATCCAGATGATGGATTTCCAGAATTTATGTTGGTTGGAAGAAGTAATGTAGGAAAGAGTAGTTTTATTAATACTTTGGTTGGTCGTAAAAATATGGCACGTATTTCTAGTAGACCTGGGAAGACACAAACATTAAACTTTTACTCTGTTAATGATTCTTTCTTTTTGGTTGATGTCCCTGGTTATGGTTATGCAGCGGTTGATAAAAAGACACAAGAGAAATTTGGTAAAATGATCGAAGAATATCTCGGAAAGAGAACTGAGTTGAAAAGGGTTTATATGTTGATTGATTTCAGACATAAGCCTACTGATGATGATGTTTTAATGTATAACTTTTTAAAATATTACAACATTCCGGTTACGATAGTAGCTACGAAAGTAGATAAGGTTGGTTCTAGTAAAATGGAGAAAAACAAGAAGATTATTCTCGATACTTTAGATTTGGTTATGGGGGATGATTTGGTTTTGTTTTCTAGTGTTACCAAATTAGGTAAAGAAGACATCTTAAGAAAAATTGAAGAATTTATTGTGGAAACAATTTAGCATAAAAGTTTCCATTTTTGTTAGAAAATAAGGGTGCTGAATATTCATAATCAGTATCTTTTTGTTTTTCATAAATTGAATATTTCTTTCTTTTTGATTTTTAAAATGCAAAATCCTAAAATGGTTCTAGATCTTTTAAAAGTTTAGGAGTTTCAGAGCAAATGATTAGAGGTAGTAACTTCTTTTTTTATTCTTTTTTAGTTCATATTTTATTGATGTTTTTTTTAACTTGTTTGATTTGATTTCATATTCTATATTAGGTGGTAGATTTGAAAATTGATTTTTTGGATGATGATCATATTGTTGTGTTTTTAACTTTAGATTGTATGCTTTGTGATGAAGATTCGATGCCATACATTTTCCAAATATTAGGAAAAAAATTAAAAATTTTGTATGATTATGACTTTAGGGGTTATTACCATGTTTATATTTATAAAAGTGGAAATGTTTCCGTTTTGGAATTAGAAAAAGAATATGATTATGGTAAAGCAGATTTTGATGTTACGATGTTTTTAAATAGTCTATTATTATATGAATTTGAAGATAGTGAGTATGTTCAGGGACCTAAACTTTTGTATAATAGGAAATATTATGTGAAATTAGACGAGGTATCTGACCGATTTGATTATTTAGAATACGGGAAAATTATATATGGTGATTTAGTAGATACTATTTTGAAGCGTAGTGATTCTTTTTTGTTCCATAAATAAAACCTCCTTAGTTGGAGGTTTTTAAGACTTGATTTACGATTTCCGGATAGTTTGTCATAATTCCTAACCTTTGCAAGGTTTGGTTTAAATGGGGAGTTGATTTTTCTCCTAAATAATGTTGATAGATATATGATAGATAATAATCAGAAGAAATATATAAAATTACTTCTTTATTGCGGTTTAATAGTAAATCAATAATAGAATCATCAAAAGCATTCATGGTTATTACATAATAGTCTACATCAGTAAAATTTAGGTCGCGATCATGAATTACATAACCTAACCGATAGTTTTTTAGCTTAGTTTTTGCGATTGTTAGAATGCTACGATTAATGCTATGCACTTTGATTTTTAGATTAGGATATTTTTCGAGAATTTCTTTTAAAAGATCTATGTATAGGTTCATTCGATTGGTAACGAATTCGATGTTTTCATTGGTCAGAGGACCTGTTCTAAAAGGAACAATATTGATATAGATATCTTTTTTGATCTTTTTTTGATTGATATTGGACAAAGCATCATTTAATAGCTCAATTTCATAGTTGTCTAATTGTTCTAGAGTACTTTCTTCAATAGTATTAATAATAGATTCACTGTTTGCTCTAATATTGTAGGCTAAAATTCTATTATCTTGGGTTAGGGCTATATTTAGACTGATTGCATCAATGAAGTCATGTTCTTTTATGTTATTTAAAAATTCTTCATTATTTAAAGCATCTGTTTTTTGAGCAATAATTTTCATATCATCACCATTATAATTTATGTTATTTTTTGGCTTTTATGTCTTTTTGTTATTCTACCTGGTATGCCAACTATCGTAGTATTTTCTTGTACATTTTTTAAAATAACAGCATTGGCACCAATTTTTACATTATCATTTATGGTGATGTTTCCTAGAATTTTGGCACCACTACCAATAAAAACATTATTTCCGATAGTCGGATGTCGTTTTCCAGTTTCTTTGCCAGTTCCACCTAATGTTACACCATGCAAAAGAATAACATTATCTTTGATAATAGCTGTTTCACCAATTACAACTCCCATACCATGATCGATAAATAGATTTTTACCAATAGTTGCACCAGGATGAATTTCGATTCCTGTTTTTCGTTTGGCTTTTTCAGATAGGTATCTAGCAATTAGAAAATGTTTCTTTTGATAAAAGTATTTTGATATTTTATGATATAGTTGGGCTTTGAAACTAGGATATAAGAATACTTCTAAAGTTGAATGGATGGCTGGATCATTTTTTTTAATGGTATTTATTTGTTCTTTTATGAATCCCATATACTTCACCTATTATAATTTATGAAATTATGGTTATGATGTTTGTTTTATCACACAAAAATAAAGATGATAATTTATCATATTTTTTTCGTTGTTGTGGTTGTTATTTTGTTTCGAAAACTATGTGATCATACACCAGATAACTTAAGTAATGAAAAACATTATATTTTTGCAAGTTTACAGTGAGTAAAAACAATGATAGAAAAGAAATCATTATATAGGTATCCCCACTACTTTGTGATTTTATTTTTTGTTGTAAAACAAGGATATGATTGATGGGTGAGCGATTTGGATGTTTTCTTAGGGGATTTCAAGATATTTAATCTGGTTTATAATCGGGTTGAATTCGTCATAAAGGATTCTAACAAAAAATATAATAATTAGAAAGATATACATGAACTGAAACAAATCCAATATGACAATAATAAAAGAATTTGGATTGAAAAATATGGAATTATTAGATACAATAAATCTAATAAATGATAAAATTAGTGAAAAGAAAATAGGGGTAGATATGATGAGAAGTAAAATAACTTTATAAATAACAAAAATACTAATCTTTTTGGTTGTATTTGCATATTTGTTAGGAGATTTGTAGTTTTTGTATTACATAATAGTAGACTTTCTATATCAATTTTCTTTATTGATATGAATTATAGATAACTAGTAGTAAGGAAGAGATAGAAGTAATGATTGTGTATACAGTGAAATATTGTTAGAAAGATTATGAGCAAGATTGATGTAAA
>JAQXIG010000007.1 GCA_029007685.1 bacterium
TAATGATATGATTTCTTATAGTGAAAATCTTCCCATTATTATCGATGTTGAGAATGTCTCACAATTAAAGAAGTACATTTATCATAAATTTGGAAAATTTTCATATAATAAAAAAATTTATTATTACTATATGAACGAAGATAATTCAGTTCAAAGAGTGGCTTTGACAAATGATTCTTATATTCGTCAAGCCCAGGAAGATGCTCTGCATAGTATTTTTCCTATTGTCTTTCTTACCTTATTAATTGTATCTCTTATGATTGTTATTTGGAGTTCTGTAACGGTCAAGAGAATAGAACGTTTGAAAGTAAAAATTGATCATATTGACGATGATCAATATGACCATCAGATAGATTCTTCCAAGAATGATGAAATTAAATCTTTAGAACTAGCGATTGAGGATATGAGAATTTCTTTACGAAATCAAGAATCCTATAGAAATCAATTATATCAAAATATATCGCATGACTTTAAAACTCCCTTAACAGTCATGAAATCTTATATAGAAGCATTAGAAGATGAAATTGAAACATTGGATAATGCTCTTCCTATATTAAAAGAACAAACTTTAAAATTAGAAAATAAAGTTCACTCCTTACTCTATTTAAATAAGTTAGATTATGTTAAAGATATGAATTTAATCAAATTGGAGAAAGTGAATATCTATGAGCTGCTAAATCAATCCATTCAAAAATTTAAATATCGTAATAAAAATTTGAAATTTAAGATTATTTCTTCCTATCGTTCTAATGCTATTTTTATGGGGACTTTAGATTCTTGGGAAGCAATTATTGATAATATTCTAAATAATGCGATCCGCTATGCAGAAAAAGAAATTAGAATTACCATTAAGAAAAATCAACTTATATTTTTTAATGATGGTGCTAATATTGATCAGGATCTCATAGAGGGTATTTTTATTCCTTTTCGAAAAGGAATAAAAGGAGAATTTGGATTGGGATTATCGATTGTGAAAAAGACCTTAATAATGTTGGGATATGATATTACTGTAAGGAATCATAAAAAAAGAGGTGTTTCGTTTGTGATTACGAAGAATTAAGCTATGTCGCGCTTTTTTCTTTTTTTTTGGATATAATGTGTTATACTATTAATATGATAGGAAGTGAATGTCGTGAAAATGGTAAAAAGATCAATTGGATTAATTATTTTGTTAAGTTTCATTGTATTAGTGATTCAATTTGGAAGTAATTTGTTTACAAATGGTTATGAAAATCATTATGTGATTACTGGTGATAACATTCAATTTGATGTTCAAGAGGTTTACCAAAAAGAGTTAGGTGATGCCTATTATTTAAAGATTTCTAGTAATAATATGAAGTTTCACTATACGGTCGATAATCACTTTAATAAACAAAAAAAAATTATTAAAGATATTCAATATATAATGAAAGATGGTATGATGTGCATTTTTCCTGTTTTTACAAAGAAAGAGATTAGTGTTAATATTTTGTGTAGGGATAGCACTAGGTTATATGCTTATGAAACTATTAAAAATGATGCTAGAGTAGTTTCGTTTGTAGATTCTTTAAAGAAAAAGGGATATTCATTATCAGCTTGGAATGTAGTAGAAGTAGCAACTAATAAAGCAACCCTTTCTACGGTTTTCAATGATCACATTTTAGATGGTGATACGATTTTGGTTTGGGCTTATAAAGGGTTAGAGTTGATTACGAAAGAAAAAAATGAATTTTTATCATTATATGGGTTTGATAAATATGAAAATACACACGGTAGATTAGTAGGACATTATTATGTTGTACCAGTTTATGATAATAATAGAGTATTTGATTTTCATAAGATTCATATTATTAATTTAGATTCTATGACCAAAAAAGAAATGGAATTAGAACAAGGATTACAACAAGATACTTATATTAATGGAGTAGTAAATGATAAACTTTATTATTTTGATCCGGATCATTTGGTTCAGGTACAAATAGATCCGAAGAAACGAAGTGAAAAAGTTGTAGGAACTGTAGATGATAATGCTCAGTATTATGACGGAGAATTTAGTACCGTTAATATATATGACTTTGTTTCTAATAAGAAAGAATTTCAAATTAATTATCAAGATAATCAAAAATTAATGAGTTATCACCCCAGTAAAATATACGAATCTGATACTAGTTACTATTATTTAACTAGTGATGGTGGTTTTTATCAATTAAATAAATATGATTTAGAGTTACCAGTATTATTGTGGAACAATGGGAACATGAAAGAAATTAAGATCATGAATGATTCTGTTTATTTCATTACAGATGACACGCTGTATTTTTATCAAGAAGAGTATGGACTTCATAGTGTGATTCAAAACCAAGAATGGAATTATAACAGTAATCACATTTTTGATGTATATAGAAAATCTAAATAGGAATAGGTTTTCTTTTTTTTCGTATAATATAGTGGAGGTAAAAGATGGAAACTTATATTGTAAAAGATGGCGATACGATTGTTAGTATTGCGAGAAAATTTAATATTAGGGTTGTTGATTTAGTGGATGCTAATCAATTAGAAAATCAATTCTTTTTAGAATCGGGTGTTGAGTTGATTATTCCGACTACGATGCCAGCAGGTTTTTCTTATTATACCGTAGTAAAAGGAGATAATTTGTATCAGATTGCGGGAAAATTTGGAATTACAGATCAAGTATTAGCACAGTTAAACGGGCTAGATTTAAGTGAATATATTTATCCTGGTCAAAAACTAATTGTTCCTCAAAAAGGAAATAAAATTTATTTCACTCAAGAAAATGATCGTTTAAATGATATTGCGGAAAGTCTTGGGTTAACCAATGAGGAAATAGTATATTTTAATCCTAATTTATATTTATTACCAGATCAAGTGATTGTGTATCGAGAAACGGGAACAACTAGTATTTAGATTTCAAAGGTTGTATTATTGAATGATTTAATATTAGATATTGTTTTTAATTGTCGAGAAAGACGGAAGAGTGCTTCGTCTTTTCCTTTGCATTCTAACATAATGTCAAGATCTTGCTGATATGCCTTTATAATATTTAGAAATTTTAAAAAGTCTTTCAAGACAATGTAGGTACTATGTGTTCTTTTTTCTTTTTGGTTTTTAGGAGAAGAAAAATGAATTTTGGGTAAGTAATTGGTAGTGGAATTTGCCCAAGTAGCAAAGATTCGGGGAAGATAATCGGTTAAACGTTCTTGGCCGTGATTACATCTATAATGATGATAGTCTAAAACAAAAGGAATGTTTAGTTCCTCACATAATTCTAATACATCAATGATATTGAAAATACGATCATCATTTTCTAAGATAATCATGTTTTGAAGTTCTGGTCGTAGTTTTTTGAAATTTTCTTTAAAACGAGCTTTGGCTTCTTCTTTGGTTTCTTTGCCACTTCCAATATGAAGAATTACTTTACCGTCTATTTGCATAGCTTGAAAAATTTGATAATTAAATTCTAAAATTTTAATACTGTTTTCGACAATGGTTTTATGAATGCTGTTTAAAACACAAAATTGATC
The DNA here is from genome assembly GCA_029007685.1 of bacterium. Taxonomy (GTDB): domain Bacteria; phylum Bacillota_I; class Bacilli_A; order RF39; family UBA660; genus Alloscybalousia. Next base: position 3,522 of record JAQXIG010000007.1, read on the forward strand.
AGGATGACTATCGACTCTGATCTTATGTCTTTGGATGTATTTTCCAATGTTTTGCCACTCTTTTAAGTAGGGAGTTATATAATCAAATTCTACTTCAGGATGAGTAGCTAAAGGGATTATATGGTGACTAATACGATAGAAAAAAATCTCATTTTTAATGTTGTAGATTAGTATGTTTAGAAGGGTTTTGAGGTTTTCTTTAATAATATGATCTAGTTTTAGTTGAGCCTTTTTGGGATCTGATTTTTGATAAGATGTGTATGTCATAGTATGAAAATGCATTATTTCTTCTAAGGTTCTGGAAATTGCGACATATCCTAGTTTGAATTTCATGGGTATCACTCCTCTTATTTATTATGCTAATCATTTTAAATTTTATAAAAAATAGTTGCTGTCTTGTAAATTATAAAATAGGTGTGGTATAATTTGATAAAGTTAGAGTAGTTAGGAGTGATTGAATGAAAAAAATAAAGACAAATAATTTAGTAATTGGGATTGTGGTTGTTTTTGTGATGATTAGTTTGGTAGTAGTGGCTATGCTGTTATTCGGTGGTAAGAAAGAATCGCAGAAAGAAAAACTTAGTAAAAGTTTAGAAGCCATGGGAACTGATTTTTATGAAAATTATTATTATCCACAGATAGCAACAACTGATGAAGAACGTAAGGAATTTGTGAAGAAATATGAAAATATGGGAATTAAGATCAATTTAGATAATTTATCTCGTTATAACACTAGCCAAAACGAAGAAAGAGTAAAAGAATTTGTTAACGAGGAAACCAAGGAAAAATGTGATCAAACGAATACTAGAGTGATTATTTATCCAAAGAGTCCATATAAAAAAGAGTCCTATGAACTAAAAGTAGAATTAGTTTGTGGATTTGACAAAGAAAAATAGAAGCAAGAGCTTCTTTTTTAGGAGATAAACTGCTGTGAAAATTTTGATAATGGGAATGACTACATGACTGGATTATAGAAGGAACTTTGTGAAAGCATCTTTACTATGGATTAGAAAGGATGGATCGGGTGATTGATTTGGATACTCCTCTAGAAATTAGAAAACGAAGAATTATGACCCAATTTATGAAATGGAAGCTAGGATTAGAATCCTGTCATAATCGACCTACCTTGGCTATGTTAAAAGTGGTGTTTCGACGGACTAGAGAGCTGGAAACTGAAAAAAACAGAATTGAAGTGTGGACTTGATCAGCGTAAAAATAAGCTAGTCATATTGTGAATGAAAAAGAGATTGTTGTTTATAAAATAAAGTAAGCTAGAGAATAAATTCAGATATTTCAGAATGCTAAATTTAGAAGAATGACGAGGAAGAAAAAATGGAGAAAGTACTTGAGATTAGTTTGTGTGATCAAGAGGATTTTACAGATCGCTATAATAAAAAGCAAGTTTCTAAGGATTTAATTGATTATATTGTAGAAGAAGCAATCTTCTTGAAAGCTGATCAAACTATTAAAATGATGATTCATAATGAGTGTAAGTTGAATTGTGATATTGTTGAGATGATTAAGGATGGTCTTGCTTTAGAATACCAAAAAAGTTTAAGATCTTGTTATTTAAACAATTGGAAACAATTCGTACTTTGGGTTATTGGGATTTTATTTTTATTTTTATATACATTGATAGAAGAAAATTTCGTCTTTAGTGAAGCGTTATTGATTATTGCGTGGGTACCAATTTGGGAGGCAATTGATATGGAGTTATTTACAGATGTTAAAGAACGCAAAAAGCGAAAAATACTAAAGAAATTATTGAATAGTGAGTTTTTGATATGTTAGAAAATTTATTAGAAATGAGAATTATTTTTCAGATCTTTTATTTTTAGTGTGTTTAGGTACTGGTATATTACCAATCAAGATAAATATACATTGATTAGTAAATTTATTACGACGAAAAGATGAATTCAGACCGGAGATAGAATGGGAAAAATTTTTTGGAAGATCGTTTGTGAAAATTTTGAGAAATTTCTATGTATTTTATCGAAATTGAAATTTTTGTGTTATCATAATTTCTGTTAGGTTGTGAAGTAGATGAAAAAGATGTTTCGGAATTTATATTTTCAAGTGTATATGATTTTATTATTTAATCTCTCGATGGTGGAAATCATATTTAAACTCATTGCTGGTTTCGATATTTTTGATGTGGCTATGATCCGTATTTTTCTAGGATTGAATATGTTAGTATCTATGATTACTTATTTACTTAGTTTAGCGAATAGTTGGGTTAGAAAAATGATTGTTTCTTTATTGGTGTTCTTAGCAGGGCTTTATGCTTGTTTGCAAGCGGGCTTTTATAATTTTTTAGGAGTTTATATGAGTTTCCAGACATCTAGTCAATTAGAGGCTGTTACTGATTATGTTAAAGATTTTTTGAGTAGTTTTAATGGAACTTATTTTTTGACTTTTATTCCGTTAGGATTGGTACTGATATGGATGGTTTTTGGGAGTAAACAATTTCATGAAAGTATTCATAAAAGGAAGGCGCTGCTAATATCGATTATTCTTTTCACTATTAGTACAACAGGTTATTCCTTTACGATTTTGAGCGATCATTTCCAAAATAAGTTTCAACCTATTTCTAATAAAGAGTTATTTTTAACAGTTAATAATCCTAGTTTGGCTATTAACCAATATGGGACAATAGGTTTTTGCTTGTTAGATGTGAAAGCAATGTTATTTCCAGTTGTAGTAATGGAAACTTCCCAGGTAGAAGAAGAGGAGATGTTTTCTAATCGCGAAGTGGATGATATGGCATGGCAAGTTTTAATAGAAACAGAAACCAATGATATTTTGAATGACTTAAATCGATATTTTATTCATAGAAGTATTGCGAAAGCAAATGAGTATACAGGATTATTTGAAGGCAAAAATTTAATTGTCATTATGATGGAGAGTACTAATGATATTTTTATCAATGAAGAATATTATCCTAATTTTTATAAATTGGTTAGTGAGGGATGGTATTGGGAAAATAATTATTCTCCTCGTAATTCATGTGCTACCATGAATAATGAATTTAGTGGTATGACTAGTTTATATTCTATCTATAATACTTGTACGGCTTCTACTTTTAAGAATAATACTTATTATCAAAGTATTTTTGAGCGTTTTCATAGCAGCGATTATGTAACGTTCTCTGCTCACAATTATACCGAGGCATACTACCCCAGAAATGACATTCATATGAATATGGGAAGTGGTGAATATTTTGGGGTAGAAAAATTAGGAATTCCTTATTCTGATGAATATAAAGATTGGTCTAATGATGATGAATTTTTGGGCAAAGTATTAGAAATTATTGATGAGAAAACAGAAAATAATGAACGTTTTATGACCTGGTTAACAACCGTTTCTGCGCATCAACCCTATACACAAGGTTCTAGCCAAGGGGATCAATATTATGATATGACGAATGATACAAATTACCCTAATGATATTAGAAGATATATGTCAAAATTAAAAATATTAGACAATGGGTTAGGAATTTTACTAGAAGGGTTAGAAGAAAGGGGAATTTTAGATGATACGGTGATTGTGTTATATGGTGATCATTATCCATATGGAATCTCTACTGATCATTTAAATACCGTGTTAGATTATGACACGGGTAAAGATTTAAATGCAGAAAGAGTGCCTTTTGTTATTTATAATTCCAAAATTGGAAGTAGGGTATTTAGTGAATATACATCTTATATTAATATTTTGCCAACATTAGCTAATCTATTTGGACTAGATTATGATTCCAGACTTTATTTGGGGAGTGATTTACTTAGTAGTGATTATGAATCACTCGTTGTATTTGCAGATGGCTCATGGAAGAATGAAGATGCTTATTATCATGCTAGTAAAGGTTCTATTCAATATTATACCGATCGTAGAATGAGTGATGAAGAAATTAAAAAATTGAATGATTCTATTCAGAATAAAATTGCGATTAGTAATAGTGCAATTAAAAATAATTATTTTGAATATTTGAATGAAGCTTTGACTAGAATGGAAAAAGACATAGAAAATGAGGATAAAAATATGTGTATAGATAAGGAAACAGAATTATATTTAGAAGAAAATAACTCATAATTTTGTTGGTTTTTAGTTTATCCTCAAGTTCTTAGGGGAGATAGATAGACATAATCAATTTAACATTTTGTGTATATATGTATTTGATTAATCTTGTGGTAGTTTATAGAGAATGTATTGGAAAATAGCATAAAGCAATCAGATACCAGGTGTGTAAGAGTTAAGAAAATGAATGTTTTTATAGGAATAGACTTCTAATATTATATGTCTGTTTTTGAATAATCATGTTAGAAGGAAGTCTAAGAGAAAATGGAATCAGTCATGATTACTTATGTAGTAAAATGTTTAGCGTTTTCTTTATCAAAAAAAATGTAAGGCAGTTGACATTTTTTGGGAATAGGCATATTATGGAATAGGAACTCAAAAAAGTAGGGGATAGTCATATGAGAGAAGATCGATTATTGTTTAAAGTAAAAATGTTAGAAAAACTGATTTTTCGTACCTTTATTCATAATTCGGATTTGGAAATAGAGGAAAAAGTAGTGATTCCAACCCCAACACAAATGCAAATTATAGAGTACATTTTGGATAAAAGTCCAAATGAAGTATATCAACGTGATTTAGAGAATATTTTAAATTTAAGAAGAGCTACTGTTTCTGGGGTGTTGCAGACCATGGAGAAAAATGGTCTTATCGAGCGGATCACAACCAGTAGCGACGCCCGTGTCAAAAAGATTATTTTAAAGACTAAAGCGCAGAGACTATTTTTAGAAAAAGAAAAAAAGATGGAAATGATTGAAGAGATGATTATTCAGGGAATTCCACCAGAAGAATTGGAAATTTTTTCTAACGTTTTAGATAAAATGAAGTCTAATATCAAAAAAGAAAGTGAGAAGATTGCTAAAAGGAGGGAGCGAATATGAGAAAATTAATCAGAGATTTTAGTAAAAGAGATCTGTGTTTTATTGTTATTAGTTTTTTATTAATTGTTGGGCAAGTATGGTTAGAATTGAAAATGCCTGATTATATGAGTAGAATTACTACGTTGGTACAAACGGAAGGAAGTAGTATAGGCGATGTTGTAGAACAAGGTGTCTATATGTTGGCCTGTGCTTTAGGAAGTTTAGCTTCTGCGGTTATTGTAGGATATTTTACTAGTCATATTAGTTCTAGATTTTCATTAAATTTAAGAAGAAAAATCTTTGAAAAAGTTGAGGCTTTTGGAACCGAAGAGATTAAGAAGTTTTCTACTAGTAGCTTAATTACTAGAACAACCAATGATGTTACACAAATAGAAATGTTTTTAGCAATGGGGTTACAGTTATTGATCAAGGCTCCAATCATGGCTATTTGGGCAGTGATGAAAATTTTAGATAAGTCAACTGAATGGAGTATTTTAACAGGGATTGGTGTTTTGGTATTACTAGTGACTATTAGTATTTTAATGCTTGTTGTATTCCCGAGATTTTCTAAAGTTCAAAAACTAATTGATAAAGTAAATGGTGTGATTCGAGAAAATCTGTCTGGTATTCGTGTGATTAGAGCTTTTAATGCTGAGGGATATCAAAAAAAACGTTTTGAAGAAGTGAATCATAATTTAACAAGTATGCAGTTATTTAATCAAAGATGTTTTGCGGTGATGATGCCAATTATGAATATCGTTATGAATGGGTTAACATTAGGGATTTATTTTATGGGAGCTCTTTTAATTGAAGAAGCAATGATGGGAAATAAATTGACTATTTTTAGTAATATGGTAGTATTTTCTAGTTATGGAATGCAAGTTATTATGTCATTTTTAATGCTAGCCATGATTTTTATGATATTGCCTAGAGCTAGTGTTTCTGCTAAGCGTATTAACGAAGTTTTAGATGAAAAGATCACGATTTGTGATGGGAAGTTTGTGGGAAAGACGAAAGAAGTTGGTACGGTAGAATTTAAAAATGTATCTTTTAAGTATCCGGATGCCGATGAGTATTTATTACGTGATATTTCCTTTAAAGTGAACCAAGGGGAGACGATCGCATTTATTGGATCGACAGGATCTGGTAAGTCGACCTTAATTAATTTAATCCCAAGATTTTATGATGCGACAGACGGAGAGGTATTGGTAGATGGCATTAATGTAAAAGAGTATACACAGGAAGCACTTCATAATAAAATGGGCTATGTACCACAAAAGGCAGTGATGTTTACAGGTACAGTAACTTCTAATGTTACTTATGGTGATAATGGGGAAGAAATTACCGAAGAACAAGTCAAAAAAGCGATTAAAGTAGCACAAGGAAAAGAATTTGTCGAAAAGATGGAGCATGATTATCATAGTCATATTGCTAGAGGTGGTACAAATATTTCTGGTGGACAAAAGCAAAGATTAGCGATTGCACGCGCGATTGCTAGAAATCCTGAAATTTATATTTTTGATGATTCTTTCTCAGCTCTTGACTATAAGACAGATGCAACATTACGAAAGGAATTAAAAAAATATACTAAAAATGCAACTAGTATGATTGTGGCACAAAGAATAGGAACGATTATTCATGCCGATAAGATTTTGGTTTTAGACAAAGGAGAATGTGTTGGGATGGGTACTCATAGAGAATTATTAAAAAGTTGTGAAGTATATCAAGAAATTGCTTTCTCACAATTGTCAAAGGAGGAGTTAGAAAATGCCTAGATCGGGACCGGGTGGACCTCACGGAGTACATGAGAAAAGTAAAGATTTTTTTGGTTCGATGAAACGGTTAGTAAGCAATTTAAAACCATGGAAAATGATTATGAATTTTGCTTTAGTTTTGGCTATGGCCAGTGCCATTCTTTCTTTAATCGCTCCGAATCAATTATCGAATTTTACGGATGTTATTACCGATGGTTTAGCGCCTAATGTAGAAAAATTAAAGGAAATTACTACTACTATCTCTGCTAGTTTTTCAGAAGAAAAGATTCCTGTTATTTTTCAAAATTCTGACATTAGTAGTGAAGATAAGATTCGTTTAGAAGAAACATTAGAACAGCTTGCTACTTTGACTGAGGAAGAAGAAATTTATCAGCAAATGATGTTATTGCCAGACAGTGTTCTTTTAGAAATACTAGAAGAATTTACTATAGATGGAAAGACAATTAGTAAGCAGGAGCAATTAGAATATATTCATTTGATGATGACTATGGATACGAATAATGAAACAGCAATGTTAACACAATTGGAGCACTTACCAACTTCTATTTATGAGTTAGTGAAACCTAAAATTGATATGAATTTGGTTTATCAGTATGCTTTCTTTTTGGCGACTTTATATGTAATTAGTGCTATCTTTAGTTATATTCAGAATTTTTCGATGTCTACGATTTCTAATCAGTTTGCGAAGAAATTGAGAAGTCGAATTAGTATTAAAATTAATCAGTTACCGTTAAAATATTTTGATACTCATGAGACGGGTGATATTTTATCGAGAGTTACTAATGATGTGGATACGATTGCTCAAAATTTAAATCAAAGTTTGGGAAGTTTGGTTAATAGTATTACCTTGTTTATAGGTTCAGTTATTATGATGTTTGTTACCAATTGGGTGATGGCTATTACGGCGATTTTATCTAGTCTAATTGGATTTGCTTTCATGTTTATGATTTTGGGTAAGTCACAAAAGTATTTTAGTCAAAAGCAAGAAGAGCTTGGGAAATTGAATGGTTATATTGAGGAAATATATTCTGGTCATAATGTAGTAAAGGCTTATAATGGTGGAAAAGAAGCCATTGAGGAGTTTGGACAGTTGAACCAAAAGTTGTATGAGTGTAATCGAAAGAGTCAATTTTTATCAGGACTCATGCATCCAATTATGAATTTTATTGGTAACTTTGGATATGTAGCTGTGTGTATTGTGGGAGCGCTACTGGTTGAGAATCATCACATTTCTTTTGGGATGATTGTAGCATTTACTATTTACATTCGATTGTTTACCAATCCTCTTACGCAAATTGCACAAGCTATGACTTCACTTCAATCGACTGCAGCCGCGAGTGAACGAGTATTTGAATTTTTAGATGAAGAAGAGATGTCAGATCAAAACCAGATTACTAAATATTTAGATAAAGCGAGAGTGAAAGGAGCAATTGAATTTCAGCATGTTAAGTTTGGTTATGATGAATCACGAACTATCATAAATGACTTTAGTGTGAAAGTAGCGCCTGGCCAAAAAATAGCGATTGTTGGACCAACCGGAGCTGGAAAAACGACGATAGTTAATTTATTGATGAAGTTTTATGAAATTCATGATGGAGATATATTCATTGATGGTGTTTCTACGAAAGAATTATCACGTGAAAATATTCATGAACTCTTTTGTATGGTGTTAAAGGATACTTGGTTATTTGAGGGGAGTATTTTAGATAATCTT
>JAQXIG010000008.1 GCA_029007685.1 bacterium
TCAAAAAAAACAGGAGTATCTTATACTCTAAAACATTTTCCTGGTTATGGTAATAACGTAGATACCCATGTTGGTTCTTCTATTGATAATCGTACTTATGATAGTATTGTGATTCATGATTTGCCACCGTTTAAAGCGGGAATTAAAGTGGGAGCTGAGGCTATTCTTATTAGTCATAATACCGTTACTAGTATTGATCCTAATTATCCGGCATCTTTATCGGCTAATGTTCATAATTTGCTAAGGAATGAGCTTGATTTTACTGGGATTGTGATAGCTGATGATTTAGATATGGGAGCTTTAAGTTCTATTGATCATGCTTCTGTTTTGGCAATTTTGGCGGGTAATGATATGATTATTACTACTAATTATGCAGAAAGTTTTAGTGAGATTAAGAATGCTATTAGTAGTAATCAAATTAGTGAAGCTTATATTAATCAATTGGCTTTTCGTGTATTGGCTTGGAAGTACTATAAGGGTTTAATGTTTGTTGATCAGAAATAATGTTTGGTATATAGTATCTTATTGGATATTATGTACTTTTTTAGATGAAAAAATATTTGAAAATCTATTTTAACAATATGAAAAACATGTTATACTATTTATAATCTTATAAAGAATAAGGAGGGGTTGTATGGGGTCAATTGATAATGGTGGTCAGTCAAAACAACGTTTTATCTTTTCTGATGATTATTATGATCAAATTCCTCTTGAGGAAAACAGGGAATCAGAAGTTACTAGAAAAGTAGTTTTTCATAAAAAGAAGGATGTTGTTCCTAGGGTAGTACCGATTGTTCATCAAACGAATGATCTTGATCAATTGGTTCAAGAACAGTATTATGATGAAACAGAAAATATGTTTGATTTTTTTGGTCATAATGCAAATACGAGTCCTGTTGTAGGAGAATTGCCTTTATTGAAACAAAATCAAGAGTCGAATGATCTAACTTTAGTAAATGATTTGGGGCTTACTTCTTTCAATCCTAGCTTGCAAACTCCTATGGATGTGATATCGAGAGAAGAGGTTAGACCTTTGGTTCCTATTTCTTCATGCAATTCTGTTTCTTCTAATAGTTCTGTTGATTTATCTCAAACTCATTCTACTTCTGGTTCTGGTTCTGACAATGATATTTCCGAACCATTAGTTGATAGTATTGCTAATTATCATGCTAATATCGAACCTAGTTTAGATGAGACTAATCATCAGATTGTAATCGGAGATCCATATCATGATGGTAATGCTGAATCTGATCAAACGTCTTCTTTGCCTAATTTTATGGCAGCTAATGAAAAGGTTAGGTCCTTTAATGTGAATAGTGGAATCAATCAAGAGTTAGAAAAAGAGTTGTTGGAACAAAAAAGAATTACAGAAGAAGCGCGACGAAAAACGGATCCTAATTTACAGGATTACTTGAAATATGTTCCAGAAACAAAAGCAACAGAATTACTATATCGTGCTGGTGGAAAAGGCATCATTGAAACGACGAAAAAAGAAAACCCTAATGTAGTTTCTTTGATCCCAACTAGTGAAATTGAAAATTTATCGGTAGAAGAAGTACAACCTGATATTGTTAATATTGATGAAGAACTGGCCAAGCAACCCCAAAACATTCAAGAGGTAATTGAGAACATTCTAAATATTCCCAATTTAAATGAGCTTACTGTTCCGATTGATCCAAAGCAAAATCCGGGGGTTCATTTTGGTCCTGTTGATCATATTTTGGAAGAGGAAATAGCTACAGAGGATACTATAGGTTATAATGAAAAAACTGATAACTTTAATTATGATCAAAACTTTGATTATATTGATATCTATAAATCTGATTTACTTGATCGCTTAAGAAGTCAAGCTGAAATTGATGGCAAAGTTAGTATTTTAGCCCGTTATGGAGAAGATTTTTGTAGTAAAGATTATATTACTAACCCAGCTATTGGAAGGTCAGAGGAGATTAAACAATTAATTTTAATTTTGTTAACACCGGAAAAGTCTGGAATTTTAATTGGTAAACCGGGTATTGGTAAGACTAGTATTGTGGAAGGATTGGCTTATCAGTTACAACGTAATAATGTTCCAGATGCTTTGAAGGGCTATGTTATTGTCAGTGTTAAAACGACTTCTTTATTAGGAACACTTCCATCTGGTGAAACTAGACTTCAAACATTAATTGATGAGTTAAAAGCACTTGATAAAATTATTTTATTTATTGATGAAATACATATGTTAATTGGAGCTACTAGTGAGTCATCGTTGGATTTTGCTAATATGTTTAAGGAAAGTTTGGGTAGAGGTAGTATTAAAGTAATCGGAGCTACTACTACAGAGGAATACGAACGTTATATTCTTCGTGATAAAGCGTTTGTTAGGCGTTTCCAAAAGGTAGAAGTGGAGGAACCAGACCGACTTCATACGATTAAAATTTTAATGGGGACTTTACCTAAAATTGAAAAGAATACTGGTGCTAAACTAAAATATACCGAATTTATCCAGTCTGAAATTATGGCTTTTATTGTTGATATTACTACAGAGTATAAAAGAATATATGGAATTGGATCTCGTTATCCTGATATTTGTTTAACTTTATTGGCACAAGCTTTTTCACAGGCAGTATTTGCGAATCGAAAGGAAGTTACTATTATGGATATTCGTAATGCTATTGAGAATTCTAAAAATATTTATCCAGATGTTATTCGAAAAGAATTGGTTAACTTTGATAGAAAATTCAAAGATATTATCAGTGAGGAAACTGTTGATTAATGGGGGAATTATGAAAAATAAAGGTTTTACGTTAATGGAACTTCTGGCAGTTATTATTATTTTGGGAGTTTTGATTGGGCTTGGGATTAGTGCTTATACGAAATATTTTGTTAAAAGTAAAAGTACTATCTTTGAAATTTCAGAGGAGAGTTTTAGAACAGCGGCAATGGATGCGATGGCTGATTGTTTGACGGGAGAGGGTGCTAAAAGGCAGAGTTGTAAGAACTTAATTGACAATCATGCCGTTTCTTTAGAAAATTTAATACAGGATGCTTATATTGATCCGATTAGAGACCCTTCTAATAAAGATCAATTATGCGATCTTGAAAACTCTAAAATTTCGGTTTCTCAGGGGGAATCTGCGGATCGTAATAACATTGATTTTACTTATGAAGTATGTTTAATTTGTGGTAAATATCGAAGTAAGGCTTGTCCGAAATGAGCGTTGAAAATGAAAAGGCTAACATGAATAAACCTTAGATGGTTTTTGGGAGGGTTAGCCTTTTTTTATTAGCGTGGTTGTTTCATATTTTTAATATAGTAATTATATAGTTCTTTAAAACGGTT
>JAQXIG010000009.1 GCA_029007685.1 bacterium
ACGTTTAAAGTTTTCCATCATATTCTGACGATTCATCGTAATCGTTGCTTCGATATCATATTTATTTTCATAAGAATCTACTAACTTACTAGCTGCATTACGAATCGCTAATGTAATACAACTACTACAAGCAATTACCAAAATAATAATTCCCATCAAAATATTTCTACCTTTATTTCGAGTTATCGAAACCACAGCATTCTTTAAAATATACATATTTTCTCCTCTCTTTCTGTTAAAAGTTTAGTTCATCAATGTGAAAATATTGTGAAGAGAACTAGGACTTTAGATGAAAATATGGCAATCTCTAGTTATTTTTAAATCCTCTTACGAACCATTCTTCCAATCGCAAAATAGTCTCGTCTACTCCTAAAGTAGAGCTATCAATGGATAAATTATCATTCTTTCTATCTTGTCATTCCTGAAAAGTAAAATAACAATAGTAATCGACTTTTTCTTTATCAACCTTAACAACTTTCTTTTTTGTTTGCTCAAAAGTTAACTGTTCTAATTCTTTCTATGAATCTTAAAATTCACATCAGTAGAATAGACAAAAATGGATGTTATATTTTCCTTATCTTTTAAAATATAATCAGATCATCTATCAATAGTCACACAATTTTTTTACTAATACTTTTATTACTCGTTTATTGATCCTGATCATCTTAAAAAATGCTGAATAAATCAGTAGCTCCATCACCAATAAACAAGGAAAATAACAAACCTACAACTGTAAATGGAAATATCGAAGTAATAGCCATAATACTCGCACTACTATATTATATAAAGCACTAACTAGTATAGCTAGCACACATTGTACTGCAAGTTTTAATAATAGTTTTTTATAGGTGTCGTAGTCAAATACAATTTTTCCTTTTTCTCATTCCTACTTCTTTACCCAAAAATAAAGACATAGAATTTTAAACATTCTATGCCTATTAAGCTGTCACATTTTTTATAATATAATATTTTCAGAAATTATTTCAAATGCTTTTTCGATTTTTTCAACCATTTGATAACTATTTAACCTTACTAGAGATAATTAGAAATATAAACTAGAGTATATTTTTTCATGTGTGGTAATCCTAAAAACTATTATAAACAGTATTGCTTTTTGAATATTAGATGTGTTACACTAAGTATGTCATGAATGACTTTGCATTTGGTCTGTTGGTGAAGTGGCTTAACACACCACCCTCTCAAGGTGGCATTCACGGGTCCGAATCCCGTACAGATCACCATTTTTAAAATAGAAGGATAAGTTCTAAAATAAATTAGTACTTGTCCTTTTTACATGAATCCATTCTATTTTTATTATTACAATCCCTATTGATTTGGTCGTTTATTGACTATTACTATTGCAACTAATAAATTCTACTAATGACAATATTTTGAGTAGATTTCTCAAAATGTTCTTCAAATGTCACCTCACTCTTTGATTATACCCCTACCACCATCTATAAGTAATAATTTTAATGAATTAAATTATGAAATAACGATATGCATATATCCATCTTTTTATTATTCGCTAATTACACTGAATCTCTTTCATGAAATAATAAGATCTTTGTAAATCAACTAAAATCTACATTTCCCTCCAGTTCATTCAATTTCTTCCTAACCAGTAAAGTTAGCTCTACAGGTGCATTTATTTTATGAAGAACAAGCAAACAATCTTGAAGTTTGCGTTTTAGGGGAAGACTTTCTAAAAGCATAGCTTCTTCTTGATAATTGAAATTAGTAATAGGATGAGTGGCAATAAAATCTTGGATATTATTTTCTATTTCCTTTAAAATATGTACTTTTAAATTATACTCATCCATTTCTACCATTCCATAATATCCACCAACTAAAAGACGAAATTGATCTTCTAATTCCATAATCCACTTCCTTTCTTAACCTTTAAAAAATCAAGAACGAGCTCCGCCATCCACTTGTAAAATCTCTCCCGTAATATAAGTTGCCATATCACTTGCTAAAAATAAAAAGGCATTCGCAACATCATCTGTAGTACCAATTCTTCCTAGTGGAATCGTCGTAATCAATGGTTCAATTACCTCTTTAGGAAGCTGTTTTACCATATCAGTTTCCGTAATACCAGGTGCTATTGCATTAACCCGAACTGAAAATGGAGCAAGCTCTCTAGCTAATGATTTGGTTAATCCATTAATCGCAAACTTACTAACTGGATACATAACACCACTAGGTTGACCATAGATACTCACCATAGAACTAGTATTTAATATCACACCCTTCGTATCCTTTAAATAAGAAGAAGCAACTTTCGAACAGATAAAGGCACTTTTAATATTTAAATTAGCAATCTTATCATACTCATCTTCCGTATAATCTTCAAGCCTAGTTCTAGAAGAAATACCTGCATTATTCACTAAAATATCGATTTTTCCAAAAGTATTTGCAACTTTTGAACAGCATTCTTTCACCTCATTTTCAGAATGTAACACAGGACAAAAACCAATCACTTCATACTGATTATTGATTTGTTTTAATTTTTGTAAAGCTTGATCGACCGTTTCTTTTCTAGAACCCAACAAAGCAACTTTTGCTCCATTTTCTAAAAACTTTTTAACAATCGAAAAGCCAATTCCCCTAGTTCCCCCGGTAACAATTGCAACTTTTCCATTTAACATAAACAATTTCTCCTTATATTTTTATTTTTTTTAGTTTTATTCTGTCATTTGTTTCATTTCTTAAAATTGCATACAAAATTGATGCCATCGGAAGTCCAATAATCATTCCAACTACTCCCATCAAACTTCCGCCCAACAAAACAGCAAGTAAAGTCCAAATAGAAGAAAGACCTACTGATTTTCCTACCACTTTAGGATAAATAAAATTATTTTCTATTTGTTGAATAACCTGAAATACCACAATAAATAATAGAGCTTTCCAAGGACTAGTAACTGCAATTAATATAGCTCCAATCACCATGGCAATCATAGCTCCAAATAATGGAATTAAAGCAGTACAAGTCACTAATACCGAAATAATCAAAGCATATGGGAATTGAAACAACGTCATCGCAACAAAAAAGATGATTCCTAAAATACAAGCTTCCACACACTGTCCAGAGATAAATTTAGAAAATGTTTTGTTGGATAATTGAGCAATCTCCAGAATTTTTTCTACATACTCTTTTTTTAGATAAGCATATAATAATTTCTTAACTCCTAAAATTAAATATTCTTTTTGACTCAGCATATAAACAGCAAATACAATTGCTGTAAACAAAGTAAAAATACTGGTAATCAAACTAGCAACAAAATTTAAGGAACTACTAATTACATAATTTAACACATTAACAGTTAGATCATTAAAATTCATTTCTTTACGAAAGGCATTCTCAATTTGTTTTTGAACATCGGGATAGCTGTTAGCTAAATCTAAAATCCAATCCTGTACATCTTCTACAAATTTAGGAATATTGGTCAACAATAATCGAATATTATCCACAAGTTCTGGAATCAGCAAAAAAGAAATTAACAAAAGTAATACTAAAAACAAAAATAAAGCAAGCACAATTGAAATCGTTCTAACTGGAAATTTAGAATTTTTCATTTTTTGTTTTCGTTTCATAAAATTTTCTATTTTAGTCATTGGAATATTCAAAATAAAGGCCAATATCCCCCCAAGTATAAAAGGAAATAATAAATTAATGAAATAACCAGTAAATATACTAACATCATTAAGATTATTTAGCAGCCAATAAAAACCAATTCCAAAAGCAATAATCGCCATAATTTTTTTCATATTTTCTTTGCTAAGTTGCATATTTTCAACCTCCTAATATCATTATACCCCAATATATAGTTTTTTTTAAATATTAGTATTAATAAAATATAAAATTTTCAAAAGAAAAGAAAACGATTCTTATATCCATTTTTGAATTCGTTTTTCTATTCTTTCTTTTCCTAATAATTTTAAAATTTCATAAAGATCTGGTGTCATAGAACTCGTAGTAACTGCTACACGAATTACAGTAGATACATCAGCTACACTTCCTTTGTAATGATCAGGATTTGCTTTATACTCCTTCATATCACTACAATATCCTAATTCATTAGATAACTCTTTGATCTTATGAAACCAAGTTTCTTTGTCATCAGTCTCATCAAAATATTTTTCAGTATAAGTGGACAGAATTTTTTGAATTTCTCCTTGATCTTGAATTTTTCCAAAATCATAATCTAAATTTCCTGTAAAGTATTCATCATACATATACCAAGTATGTTTCTTAATAGAGGAAAAAGATTCAAAATCTTTTCTAGGTTTCTTTTGTTCCCTTTCGATATTTAGAATTGCGATAGAATAATCTCTATATTTTTCTAAAACATTGGCAAATTCTTGATCAAATTCTTTTGCCCAAACTAAAGCTTTTTCATATACTTCATTAGCTTTTAAGCGGCTAATATAACTTTTTGAAATGCTGATTAATTTTTCTAAGTCAAATAAAGATCCACTAATGCTCATCTTTTTAAAATCAAATTTAAAATCATCAATACCAAGTGTAGGATTTTGATCCCACCAACCTTCAAAATTCGAATTTGCAATCGTCATTAAATAAAGTTTAACTGCTTCTACGGGGATACCTTTCTCATGATAAAAACTAACTGCTGCTTCAGGATCTTTCCTTTTAGAAAGTTTTCTTCTAGACCCATCTTCATCGATTTTCATAACTAATCCAAGATGTGCATATTTAGGGGCTTCAAATCCTAACACTTCGAATAACTGTAAATGAATAGGCGTAGAAGATACCCATTCCTCTCCTCTTAGAACGTGTGTAGTTCTCATTAAATGATCATCAATTACATGAGCAAAATGATATAAAGGAAGTCCATCGCTTTTAATCAAAACAATATCCATATCATTTTCTGGAAATTCGATTCGACCACGAACTAAATCATTTAATACTACTTTTTTATTAAAATCACCAGGAGATTTTAATCTTAAAATGTAGGGTTCTCTATTTCTAATTTTTTCTGCTTTTTCTTCATTCGTTAAAAAACGACACTTAGCATAACTACCATAAATTCCAATACGTTCTTTATTTAACTCTTGCATTTTACGTGTTTTATCAATTTCCTCTTGTGAGCAAAAGCATGGATAAGCAAATCCTTGTTCAACTAAATGCTTCGCATAAGTATGATAGATCTCCTTTCTTTGACTTTGGGTATAAGGACCATACTTTCCTATCTCCTCCGTTTCAGATACTGGGCCTTCATCTATTTTGATTTCAAAGTTTTTTAAATCATCAATAATGCCTTGAACCCCATTTTCAATACTTCTCTTACCATCTGTATCTTCGATTCTTAAATAAAATACTCCTTTACTATCTTTTGGAATTTTTTGTTCAACAAAAGCTGATAATAAACTTCCCATGTGAACGAATCCTGTTGGACTGGGAGCAAATCTGGTGACTACAGCTCCTTCTGGCAAGTTTCTTTCTGGATATAATTTTTCATAATAATCGACATCATGTTCTAAATTAGGAAACATAAGTTCTGCTAGTTCTTTATTAGTCATTATAACACATCCTTCTCTACTTTATTTTATAGTATTTCATCCAATAAAACAAGAATTTTGAAAAAAATAAAATCCTTATTTCTAAGGATTAACATCATTAATGGCTGCCCCAGTTAGATTCGAACTAACGCATGGCAGATTCAGAGTCTGCAGCCTTACCGCTTGGCTATGGGGCAATTAACTATATTTATAGTAACACAGTAACGATAAAATTTCAATCCAACAAGCAAAATTTAATGAAATATTAATACACCTCAATTAAATTACCCTTGATAATGCTCATTTTAAAAGTAAGATATTTCATTTCGCAAGTCTTTAGCCTTTTCACTTCAGAAAAATCATTTAACCGAACCATTAAAACAGATCTCTTTTTCTAGTTTTAATCATACTACCAGTACCTTGACTTCTAATAAAACTAATATATTTTTCATAAAGGAGCTGATTCATATAAGTTTTCGTTTCTCGAAAATTTCCTTCCTGTTCACTACGAAACAAATAATTCTCAATATCATCCTCTAAATAAGCATCAAATTGTTCCATAAAAGTAACTTGGAACGAGTCTATTTTTCGTAATACCAACAAATTAGAAAAAAAACACTCACTATTAACGGAATTAAATGCTACTTGATAAATTTTAGAGGCAAACCCAGATAATTCAATATCAAAATAATATCCATATTCAACATAAAAATAATAGTAATCATCAATTTTATCGATTTTCCAATTTCGAATACCAATAGGGGTTAAAACTTGAGAATTACCTTTTAATAATTCCTGAACAAAATAATCAAATTTACCCATATTTTTCTGAAAATGATATAAGTTATGATATTTACTGTTGATGGAATCTCGATGATGTATCAAAAAATTTTCTAACTCATTGTACAAATTGGAATTCACAACTGAATCAAACATGATATACCCTCTTTCGGACAAAAAAAGAAATCCAAATTGGACTTCTTTTATTACTATATGGTGGAGAATAGGAGGATCGAACTCCTGACCTCCACGGTGCAAACGTGGCGCTCTCCCAGCTGAGCTAATTCCCCATACATCACTTAATACAGTCATATAGGCACAAATAACTGCATCAGTGAGTTAATAATATCACTAATCAACCACAAAAGTCAATAGTAAATTGTATTTTTTTCACAAATTTAACCACAGTACAAATAATAATACAAAAAAATCAAAACTATTCCATCCATACACACCGGAGATTTCTGAGTACATTGAATACTAGCTTGCATAAAAAATTCAAACATGGTGGCAAATTTGCATTCCTAGGCAAATACCTAAATAGGAAATTCGATTTCCCTAGCATATTGACAAGTTAAAATCTTTCTTTTCATACTACGACGACCTAACATCACTAAATTACTTTTTGTAACATTGATACCAGATGCTCCAACATAATTTTCTGAATGTAATGGTGATAAAAATCAAATGAAATATGATATATATTAGGAAGATTCTTAGTTTCAATGATGTTTTCTTTCGGGATATACCCAACAACACCATTTTTGTGAATATCTTTTCAATCAAAGCACGTATTACAATCATATCTGGTTGAATTCTCGGTCTTCTAAGTTCCGTAATATATTCTGAGTTGATTTCTTTTTTAATTCCTTTGAACCATATAAATTAAGAACCTATATTGTATCAACAAATAAACTATTCTCTCTTCCCTGTTCTAAGTGAATTTGTCGTAATGATCCCATCATAGCGAATGATTTAATATCTTCAACATTACCACCAATTTCTGTAATGACAATATCTGTACCACTAGTAGTACCTGCCCCATAAATTCTATTCTTAACTTCATTAAAAAATATGTGAATAAATTGAATCGTTATACCAAAAAAGCTTCACAACATTCCTTTTCCATGACACTAGATTAGATCTTACCATTGCTAATATTATCAGTATAAATAAAAAAAGAATAAATGAAAATTCCTCTTTATACAAAATATGCTACGCTATACTATGTCTTAGCAGCCTCAATGAAGGCCTCAAATATTTTAGTCATAGTATGGTCATAAAAAATCATATTTTCAGGATGCCACTGTACTCCAAAAGCAAATTTATAATCTGGTAAATGAATTGCTTCAATTAAACCATCCTCAGAATAAGCATCAATCTGAAAAAAATCCTTTTCAAAAATATGATAGTTATGTCTACTGTTTACTTTCATTTTATCGACTTTTAATATATCATGCAACAATCCTTTTACAACGGTGCACTCATGAACATAGTCTTTTTCTTTCTGGCAATGGTCAATCTCTGTATCATTTCGCACTGTTTTATCACTATTTTGTGTACCAAAAAAATTATCAATATTTCCCAATATCTGCATTCCAAGACAGATTCCCAAAATGGGAATATCATGATTCAAAGCATATCTACATATCAATTCATCAAACTCATACCAACGAGTACCACCAGTCATTACAATTCCATCACAAAATGATAAAACTTCTAATAATTCCTGTTTTTCCATTTCTGTTAATCTCCCAGCATCTCGAGGTTGTGTTTTTCCATACTTTAAGTCATTAGTAGGAACGATCACAATAGGAATTCCACCACTTTTCACAATAGCCAAACGATAATCTTCATTGACTTGAATAATAGACTGATTCTCCTGTTCAAAACTTCTCCCTACAATCCCAATAATTGGTTTCTTTACCACAATTTCATCTCCTTTTTTGTTTATTGTAACATAAATTGGATACTTCCTTTGCTATCTTTATAGTGAACTATCGTCAGCGCACCATTAATTATAGTCATTCTTGGGCCAACATGCCCAAAATCAAAGTCCCATAAAACTGGCACTTTGAAATCACTCAAGGATTTTTTCAAAGCCTTCTCAAAAGAAATATCATGATAACTAGATTCTACCATGCTTCTTCCAAAAATGATGCCATTTGTATAAGAAAACCAACCAGCCATTTTTAGTTGCCATAGTGCACGAATTAGCTGTTCACTAGTTAATTCAGCATTATCAAAAAACCAAACAATGCCATCTTCCCGATAACGTTCTATAAATTCTGAAACATAGTCAAATTGAGTTCCTACCAACGATACTAATAAATCAAGACATCCACCTAACATTCTCCCTTTTATAACCATCTCACTATCTTGATTTAAACATTTCCACTCAACGGGAGTATCTAAATCATACGGTTCCAGCCCTGTTTCATATGGAATGCTATTCTTTTCATATAGACAAAAACTATTTTGTTGAATTAAATCACACATTAATATTTTATGATTATTAACTAAAGACTCATGCCAATGATTCATTCCAAAACTACAAAAGTTGTTTCCATACACAGTCGCAATATCTAGTTTTGTAGTAATTGTCAATAATAAAGCAGTAGGATCAGAATAACCTTGAATCCATTTTGGATGGTTTTGAATAATAGAATAATCTAAACAAGATAACATTTATAATAAAAAATCTCCACCAGTAACACAAAAAATAACTGACACTTTCGGATTTAAAATTAACCCTTCTAATTCTTTAGCTTGTAGTTTACTATCACAGCTTTTCCCTTCAAAACTACATCTAACATGATTCGTTTCTACTACAGAATAACCTTGATTTTTCCATTGTAAAATAGCATTATTCAATCTTTTTTGTTTAATAGAATCCAATATACCATCAGATGGTGCTGTTACTCAAATTATATCATTCTGATTCATAAATTTAGGGTATCTCATAAAAAAACATTCCCTCCATAACTACTTTATTTCAATTCCAATCCACCAATGATTACTACCATAAATTCTTGAAAAAATAATTATACTAACAATTCAAGCAGTCAATCTATTAGAAACTTAAAAGCAATCAATTCTCCCGCCAATATCTCTATCCTGCACATTCTTCGTGTAACACCACCACGTATAGCGATCATTAAACAGAACGATCATAACGAAAAGTATCGATAAAACTACTATTTAAAAGTTCTGTGATTTTTTCCATTTCTTCATTTGTAAAATCTGTATTCTCTATATTTTGTTTAGCATTTTTGGTATCCATTTCGGTATGCTAACATTAAGATCTCCGCAAATAACCACTGGTTTCATAATCTCTAAACTTTTTCATTGCTGTTTTATTTTCTCACATTCATTCTTTTCTCCATACGTTCTAAAGACCTCTTCACATTAGGAGCATATACATTGACAATATCCAAATTAGAAAATTCTAAAGTAATACATCTCCCTTCAGCATTAAATTTAGAAACACCAATTCCATAACGTATTGATAGAGCTTCTAATTTACTATGAACTAAAGTTTCAGAATATCCCTTTCGTTCTGCTGAATATCAATACTCAAAATATCCATCAGGATGAAAAAGATACTGATCTTTTGTAACTTTGACTTCTTGAAGCTAAAAAAATCTGCTTGAAATTCACCGAAAAACGTTTGAAATCTTTTTTTCAAACAAGTCCTAGATCCAGCTACATTCCATGATACTAGTTTCATAACAACTTCTTACATGAATGAACACCTACTAATTTCTGTTCTAGTTTAGTAAGAAAATAAAGTTGACCTTTTAATATTTTTTTCTTAGCCTCATCGATATCAAACCATTTAGCAGAATTCACTTTTGGAAACTCTTGAAAATTTCCACTACCTTTTGGCCATTCTATCACAAAGGTATTACTGCTAGCTTGAGAAACATCAAAATCGTGAAATGCATCAAAAATAATCGCTAATTTATTACTAAGTTGTTTTTTACTCCCTAAGAAAGTTAGCTCTTCTATATTAATATAAAAATCAGTTTCTTCCCGAAATTCGCGAATTGCAGCCAAAATGGCTTTCTCCTCACAAAATTCACCTTTAGGAATAGTCCAACTGCCATGATCCACATACTGCCAATAAGGTCCAGCTAAGTGACATAATAATACTTTGATACGATTATCTTCTATCTTATATACTAAAATACCAGCACTATACTTCAACATCTTGATCCACCTTTTCTTTTAAATAATTTTTAAATGGTACAAAAGCAGTTGGAATTGCATAAATATCCTTCAATTCTTGGAAGGAAACCCAGGCTACACCCTCAAAACCTATAGTATTGTCTAACCAAATGACATAAGAACACATATTCCATTTTTTATGGGTAAAAATATGTGTATAAGAAATTGCTTGTTCTACTTTAGAAAAACAAATACCACGATCTTTAAGATATGATTGTATTTGCGATAAGGTTAGATGAGTTTCTATATTGGGAAATTGCCACATATTTCTCAGTAATCCTGAATTTTTTCTTTTTGATATTGCTAGCATTCCATCAAATAAAAACAACAAGACGGTATAATTTTCTTCCTTCTTTGACTTTTTATTTCTTCTAACTGGCAATTCTAAATATGTATTATTCTGATAAGATTGGCAACTTTTTTTAATAGGACAGTTATTACATTTTGGAATACCATTAGGAATGCAAATAGTTTCTCCCAATTCCATTAAAGCTTCATTAAAACCGCCAGAATCTATGGGCATAATTTGAACCAACGTCTTTCTAACTTGTTTTCTAGTTTTAACTTCATCAATATTATCATAACAATTATTAACCCTCATATATACTCTTAAAACATTGCCATCCACTGTCGGTTCGGGCAATGAAAAGCAAATAGAAGAAATAGCACTAGCTGTATATTCCCCTATTCCCGGTAAAGCAAGAATTTCTTGATAAGAAATAGGAAAAACACCATTATATTGTTCAGTGATAATCTGAGCAGCTTTTTGAAGATTTCTGACTCTATTGTAATATCCTAGTCCTTCCCATAATTTTAACAATTTATCCTGAGAACAATTTGCTAAAGCAGATATTGTAGGTAATTCAGTCATAAAACGATGATAGTAATTAATAACGGCTTCAATTCTAGTTTGCTGAAGCATTATTTCTGAAACCCAAACATGATAAGGATCTTTACCTATACGCCACGGTAATAATCGCTTGTTTTTATAATACCAATTCAATAAAGGAATTACTATATTTTGCATTTTCCCCTCCATTCTTAACTATATACTTCTACAAAGATTATAACACATAAATTGTATTCAAAAATAAAGATAACTTGAGGTTTGATAGTTTTTAGGAAATCAGACAAAATTTAACTAAACCTTATAAATACTAATTATTTGTTCATTCTATAAAAAACAGATTTGAATAGTAACATTTTTCATAAAGATTTATAGTTATGCTTATAATTCATGAATTTTATCAAAATAGTATTGTTTAGTATTTATATTGTTTCAATTATGTTATATCAATAAGTTTATAGTATTTTACTGAAACTCAAAAAGATAATCAAATACTTAAATAATATATTTCTTCAATTGCATAATTTATTTAACAAATTACTAGCCAAGTTTTAATATCATTTTATGGAAAACAAGCGATTTTCTTAAACATAAAGATAATTATTCACATTTTTTGATATATCAATGCAGTATTTTCTAAAGTTTCTCGGTATTATATATTGAGGTGATAAAATCGTATGGAAATTCTAAGAGAAATACAAGAAAAAGTAATAACAAATGAGTGGATACAAAGTAAAAGTAAAGGAAATAGCGGAGTTGGTATTACATTGGAGTCATTATTAAATAAAGAAAGGGAAAATTTTGAAATTCCAGATTATAAAGGAGTTGAACTAAAAGCCAAATGTTCTAAAAAAGAAAACTATATAACATTATTTTGTGCAACTCCTGATAGCCACTTATTCGAAATCAAACGGTTATTACAAAAATACGGTTATCCAGATAGTCAATATCCAGAATTTAAAATATTCAATTTGCCAATATATGGAACTCGAAAAATTAAACTAAATAATAACTATTTTAAACTAGTCATAGATAGAAAAAGACAAAAAATCATATTACGTATATATGACAACAAATTCAATGTGGTAGATGAATTAACTTCCTGGTCGTTCGACATGATTCAAGAAAAACTGGAAAGAAAGCTAAATAGACTAGCGCTTGTACATGCAGACAGAAAGTTCGAACACAACGTAGTATATTTCAAATATAAAAATATTGAATTTTACCAATTAACATCTTTTGAAAGATTTATAACATTAATAGAATATGGGATAATTAGAATTACATTTAGAATAGGTATTCATAAAGATAAACAAAAATTAGGTAAAACATATGATCATGGTACTTCTTTTTCAATTAATGAATATGATATTTCTAGATTATTTGACAGGTTGTATTTAAATCATGAAGAAAAATAAAAAGACATAACTTTTATTTCAGTCATACATCCCTATCCTAATTCTTGTTTATTGAAGAGATGCTAATACATAATCCGTACCTTGTATACCTTTTATAAATTAATATGTAATCAAATAAATTTAAATAAGCTATAGACTTATTATAGAAAAATCTCATTAAATATTTTAAATAATTGTTAAGACCATGCCAAGAAACATTAGAACAGCAGATAGTAATGGAATGATAGAAAGAAAAAAGTACATGTAAACTAATTTAACGGATTGCATCTGTTATTGGAAAAGAAAAAAACTTAAGCTAAGGATTATGACCAATCTCTCCAAAAAATCGAATAGAGTAAAATTTTCAATAAATTTTATATTTATTGATATGATACCCTTTCACACCACCGTACGTACCGTTCAGTATACGGCGGTTTAATTTGTAATAACATGCACTTTTAGATAATGGTCTAGTGAATTTACTA
>JAQXIG010000010.1 GCA_029007685.1 bacterium
AATCAAAGGTACTTCCTCTCTAATTTATCTTAAGCTCTTATAGTATATCACTATTTTATCAACTTTGGAGTCTCATCACGCATAAACTAGGACAGAGCGATCTTTAATAAAAAAAGAACCAAAAAAAGAAAAAAAAACACATTTAATCAAAAAGAATATAAAAAATAAAGCATTGTGTGTTAAAATCATATCGAAGAATAGGAAAGATGGAGTGAAAAAGCAAGGATGAAGTTTATAATATACGAAGATGAAAAAGAGTATGCAACGAGATATCAAAATGTGATTCATAAAATATTAGGACCAACCAATTTAAACTATGAAATTATTGAAATAGATGAATACAATGAAGAAACCAAAAAAAAACTAAAAGAAAAAGATGGCAATAAAGTTTACATACTAGATATAGAAGTTCCTGGTATAAATGGCCTAGAACTCGCAAGAAAAATAAGAAAAATCGGTGATTGGACTTCTCCAATTATAATCGTTACCTCTCATGAAGAATTTAGAAATGTAGGATACACAGGGAAAATATTAATGCTGAATTTTATACTGAAAAACAAAGAACTTGAGAAAGACTTATATGAATCCTTAGAAGTAGCCTTAGAAATAAATATGGCAAATAAGTCTTTACGTTATACAAATAAAGGAGAATCATACCATATACCGCATCAAGATATTTTGTATATAGAAAAAAGCTTAAATGATAATACCTCTTGTATTGTCACAAAAAATCATACTTACGACATAAGAAAAACGATTAAAGAACTAGAAAAAGAATTATCAGATACCATAAATTTTGTCAAAACTCATCGAAGTTGCATTGTCAATGTAAAAAATATTAAACATATCGACTTTGAAAATAATACGATTACTTTTACTAATAAAAAAATTGCTTTATTATCAAGAGCAAATAAGAAACTTTTAAAAGAAAGAATGAAGGGGATATAGTATGGTATCTATATTTATTCTTAGTCTTGTGAATGGGTTAATATTTGCACTATACTGTTATGTAATAAGTTATATTGTTCTCCAAAAGAAAGAAACAAATATAAAAAAAATAGTGATAGCCTTTATCCCCTTTTTTATTATGTATTATTGTATTCTTTGTTTACTAGATTCAATTTATGCAATGTTTTTTTCAGGTTTATTAACTTTTTGCTTTATTAAGATGATATTTAAAGAAAATATGTTCATGTCATTATTCATATCGCTCGTGATTCATACTGGAAAAGTGTTAAATAAAATTTTAATTTTAATGTTTTTGAATAATGAAAATCTCTTAGTATTTAATACTTATAAAACCTTAGATTGGACTGCGTTTTATATAAATTTATTTGCTTTAATTTTTTCAATTATAGAGATCTTGCTGTTAAGAGAACCATTAAGAAAAATTATGAAGCATATATCCAGTTCGAAAAATAGAAAATATGTTTTATTAACACTAATATATTTGAATTTTATTATCATCTTAATTTATAAACCACCCGACAACTTATATTCTCTACGAACTGCAACTGACTTTTTAATGATATTTACAGTGACTGGCATAGGAATCTTCAACGTTTCAAGTGAAATGAAAGTAGAAGCACTAACGAAGCATTATCAAGAAATTTTTGAGTATTCCGAGGCAAATGGTGAATTGTTAACTCGCTATAAAATGCAAGTTCACGAAGATAAAAATCACTTATTAATGATAAAGGGGATGCTTGATAGTCCTAAAAAAAATATCGAAAAATACATTGATAACATTTTAGAAGAAATGAGTGAAAATAGAAATAATAGTAATTATTGGTTATCAGAATTACGATATATTCCTTTTGCTGGTGTAAAAAACTTTATCAATTACAAATTAAACCAACTACAAAATTTAGGAGCAGAGATAGAGGTTTTTGTAAGTCGTGAATTAGAGAAAATAAATGCCTCTTCAATAAACGAAAAGGAATATAATCAATTATCGACGATACTAGGCGTGATACTAGATAATATGATTGACTCTATAAATGAAACGGAAGAAAAACTAATCAGTATAAATATATATATAGAAGACGATAAAATACACGGTGAGTTTGTAAACAATTTTTCAGGTCAAATCGACTTAAGTAGAGTATATGAAATAGGATATACAACCAAAGGAGAACAACATGGTGTTGGATTAGCTCTAGTAGCTAAAATCACAAAATTAAGTGATCGATTTGAATGTAATCCTCAAATAATAGATAATTTTTTTATTCAACATCTCACTATAAAAGTATTAGATAAAAAGAGTTTGCCGAAAATCTCAAAAAACTAGCTTTTTATCACAAAAACAGAAAAATGACTTGATGTATGTTAATATCTTTAAGGTACAAAGAATTGTACATAGAAAGCGAGGCATGAAGAATGTTAGGAAAAGTAAAATGGTTTAATAATACGAAAGGATATGGATTTATTGAATATACAGAAGAAGAAGACATCTTTGTACATTATTCAGCTATTGAATTAGAAGGTTATAAAACTTTATCAGAAGGAGAATTAGTGCAATACGAATTGTTAAGAACGAATAAAGGATTACAAGCAAAAAAAGTATTACATGTGAATAATAACTACTGTAGATAGAAATGAACAGATTTGTGGAAAACACATTTTCTGTTCTTTTCTTTTGGGGAAAAATCCTATATAATGATACTAGGAGGTAGTATGAAAGTAATCACAATTAAGCAACCATTTGCTACTTTGATAGCAGAAGGATTAAAAGAATATGAGTTTCGTACTTGGAAAACCAAACATCGTGGCGATATTTTAATTCATGCTAGTAAAGGTATGGATAAGAAAGCTAGGAAGAAGTTTGAACACTTGAATTTTGAATATCCATCAGGATGTATACTAGCGAAAGCCACCCTTACTGATTGTTTATATATAGATGATGAAATGAGAACTGTATTAAAAGAAAAAAATTCCTTAGTTTATTCTAGTATAATAAAACATACTGAATGGAAAGGATATGGATTCAAATTAGAAAACATAGAAAAAATAGAACCGATTCCAATAAATGGAAAATTAAGTTTATGGAATTATGATTATCCACAAAAATAGTGGAAAAAAGAAAGAGGGATAATATGGATATTAATGAATTAAAAAGGGTATTAGAAAAAAATCAAAAAGAAATCTTAGACTTATGGAGGTCACTTTGACATTGATTCTAAATTAAAAGAATTAAAAGAAAAAGAAAAAGAAATGTCTAGTCCATCCTTTTGGGATGACAAAGAAAAAGCGGAATTGACACTAAAAGAAATCTCGGGGTTAAAAAACTTGACACAAGACATCAAAAATTTGAAGGAAGAAACTGAAAATGGTTTAGAATTAATCCAATTATTATTGGTTGAAAAAGATGATGATTTGTTACATAATTTAGAAGAAGAAACGCAAAGTCAAACCGAAAAACTAGAAAAACTATCAGTTTTACTACTTTTGAATGGCCCTTATGATAAAAATAATTGTACACTCGAAGTCCACTCAGGAGCCGGCGGAACCGAAGCTTGCGACTGGGCAGCGATGCTATATAGAATGTACTTAAGGTATTGTGAGAAAAGAGGATACAAAACTGAGATTATAGATTATCAAGAAGGAGAAGAAGTAGGAATTAAAAGTGCTACAATCGAAATCAAAGGTACCAATGCTTATGGATACTTAAGAAGTGAAAAAGGCGTCCATCGTTTAGTTAGACTTTCACCATTTGATGCTGCTAATAAAAGACACACTTCTTTTGCTTCCATTGATATTATTCCAGAATTTGATAATACTATTAATATTGAAATCAATGAAAAAGATTTAAAAATTGATGTTTATCGTTCTAGTGGAAAAGGTGGGCAAGGGGTCAACACTACCGATTCTGCTGTTAGAATTACCCATTTACCTACCAAAACAGTAGTAACCTGCCAAAACGAAAGAAGCCAAATTCAAAATAAAGAAACGGCTATGAAGATGTTGAAAGCTAAACTATACCTAATTGAACAAGAAAAGAAAAATCAAGAATTAAATAGTATCAAAGGAACTTATCAAAATATTGAATTCGGATCACAAATCCGAAGTTATGTCATGCACCCATATTCTATGGTTAAAGATCATAGAACTAATGTAGAAACAAGCAATGTAACTAAAGTGATGGATGGGGATTTAGATTTATTTATAGAAGCAAGTTTGAAAGGAGAAAAATAGCATGGGATTATTTAGCAAAAAAGCAATAAATACTGAAAATATAATCCAAGAAATTTATGCCAAGTATCGTGCCAAAAGATACCTAGAATTAATTTTAGGTGTATTTTTGATTTCGATTGCTTTTAATGTGTTTTTACTTCCTAATAATATTGTCTATGGTGGCGTAAGTGGCTTATCGATAATTGCCAAACAATTATTGAATATTGAGCCCTCACTTTTTATTATGGCTGGTTCCATATTATTGTTAATAGTAAGCTATTTTGTATTAGGAAAAGAGCAAACTACGGCATCGATCTTAGGATCGATCTTATTTCCTCTGTTTGTAAATTTAACTGAAAATCTAACCACTTATATTCAATTGGAAAATGAAATATTACTATCTGTAGTCTTCGGAGGAATTATTAATGGCTTTGGCGCTGGATTAGTATTTAAAGCCGGTTTCACAACTGGAGGAACGGACATTATCAACCAAATTATTTCTAAGTATTTAAAAGTAAGTATGGGAAAAGCTATGCTCATGAGTGATGGACTAATAGTCCTATGTGGAGTTTTTGTCTTTGGTATCAATAAGTTAATGTATGCCTTAATTGTAGTGTATATTATTGGTCTAATCACTGATAAAGTCCTATTAGGAATCTCTTCCTCAAAAGCTTTTCATATCATTACTAATCATGAAACAGAAATCAAAAATTATGTATTAAAAGAACTAGGTCACGGAGTTACCATTTTTGATGCCAAAGGAGGATTTACCAGAGAAAAACAAAAAGTATTATTATGTGTAGTTCCTACCAATCAATATTACAAATTAAAAGAAGGAATTCATCAAATCGATCATGATGCTTTCTTTGTAGTGACCGATGCTTACGAAGTGTTTGGAGGAGAATAACGATGAATCTACTAGAAAAAGGAAAAACAAGTACTCTAAATGTTCTAGAAATAATTCGAAAAAAGAAGTTAATAAGAAGGTATCTAACTCTAATCATAGCCCTTTTTATTTCCGCATGCTATTTCAACCTACTACAATTGCCAACCAAAATCGTAACTGGAGGGGCAAGTGGGATATCCATCATTCTAAACTCTTACTTTGGATTAGAACCATCAAGAATTATATTAATAATATCTTTAATTTTATTAGTAGTAGGAGCTATCTTTTTGGGAATTGAAAAAACCAGTGGAGCTGTTGTGTCGGCTATCGTGTATCCACTCTTTGTAGATGTAACAGCCAATCTTGCTGACTATATCCAAGTGGATCTAACAGATAAAGTGTTAATTTCCATTTTTATAGGAGTATTATCAGGGGTGACTACTGGAATGGTTTACAAGGTAGGTTTTAGCAATGGTGGAATTTCTACCATTAGTGAAATGATATCCAAATATCAAAAAGTTCCCATTTCAACTACTAGTTTTATCATCAACTTCTCAATTGTGTTAGTAGGAGGAATGAGTTTTGGTTGGAATATGGTAATGTATGCGGCCATTATTTTATATATACATACCATTATATTGGATCATGTGTTAATTGGTGTTTCCAAAAATAAATCACTTTATATTATGACAACCAAAGAAGAAGAAATTAAAGAATATATCATGAACCAATTACACCACGGTGTTACCATTTTTGATGTAAAAGGTGGTTTTTTGGAGAAAAAAAGGCGGGTTCTTATGACCGTAATTCCTAACCGAGAATATTTTAAGCTAAAAGAAGGAATTAAAACCTTAGATCAAGAGGCCTTTTTTATTGTCACCGATTCTTACCAAGTCTATGGCGGTGAATAAAATAATTGAAAAGATAAACAAAATCTGTTATAATAACGCAACATTAGAGGTGAAGAATAATGTCTATAATTATAAGATTAGAAAACATTCGTTATGAATTATTAGGAAAATTAATTAAATTATCAGATAGCGATTTTGAATATCGAAGACTAATAAAAGAAGAAGAAAAGTTAAACCAACAAGTACAAGAAGGTTACCAAGAAAATTTACTAAAAACCCCAGAATTATTTATCAATCAGTATGAAAATTTAAAAGAAAGGTACGAAAAAACAACCTATGCTGAAAGTATATTTATGCCATATACAGATTTAATCAACTATCGAATGTATCTTCAAATGTTAAAAACATTAATAAATCATCCATCTTACTTAATCGATACCAAATTACCACGACAACAGTTTTTAAAAAAACAACGCAGTAAAATATATTCTAAATTATATTGCGAAACAAAAAAGATCTTAACTCCACATCAAGTGAATGAACTGAAAAAAAAATTATCATTTTTAGATGATGATATATCTGATCAACTACTAAGAAAGCAATCCCCTCATCACAATTCGCTTCAATTAGATGAACTAATGGCGATAGACTACCTTTGTGCTAATGACTGTAGAACATTACGAGGAAAAATAGAAAATACAACAGATAGGGATCAAGTAGCCACCTATCAATTAATAGAAAAATTCTTATTTACTCAAATTAGAAATCCAAACCTACAATTAGTGGTAGAAGAAGGAATAAAAGAAGAACAATTCGCTCCATCATCGAAAAGTAAAATCATTCAATTTTCCTCAAGACAAAGAAGATGATTGCACTTCTTTGTTTTTCTTACCACTAATTAACAAAAACAAAACACCAAGAAATAATAGAAAAGAGTCGAATTATATGATATAATTTTATCGTATAGATAGATACGAGGTGGAGAAGTGGAATTAATAAGAGTAAAAGATGTTACCAAACAATACAGAAATGGTGTTACTGCAATTTATGATTTGAATTTAAAAATCAAAAAAGGGGACTTTGTTTTTGTAATTGGTGGAACTGGAAGTGGTAAAAGTACTTTCATAAAAATGCTTTATCGTGAGGAAAAAGCAACAAAAGGAGAAATTATCATTGGCGGTTTAAACGTGGCAAAATTAAGAAATGGTAAAGTGTACAAACTTCGCCGAAAATTAGGAATTGTCTTTCAAGATTACCGCCTATTACCTAAAGCTACTGTGTACGAAAATGTTGCCTTTGCTCTAGAAGTAATCGGGGCTAAGAAAGAAGAAATCAATATCAAAGTATTAAAGGCTCTAGAGATGGTTGGATTAAAAGGAAAAGTAAGAAACTACCCAGATCAATTATCAGGAGGGGAACAACAAAGAGTTGCTATTGCCCGTGCTATTGTCAATGAGCCAAAATTACTATTATGTGATGAACCAACTGGGAATTTAGATCCAGAAATGAGTATGGAAATTATGAAAGTTCTACAAAACATTA
The DNA here is from genome assembly GCA_029007685.1 of bacterium. GTDB lineage: Bacteria > Bacillota_I > Bacilli_A > RF39 > UBA660 > Alloscybalousia. The sequence goes on from JAQXIG010000010.1 coordinate 7,453, forward strand.
ATAAAAATCTAGGAACAACTATCATCATGGCAACTCATGACCAAGAAATTGTAAACAAATTAAAGAAACGTGTAGTAGTATTAAAAGATGGACGATTGATCAAAGATGAAGAGAAAGGAATGTATGATAATGAAGCTATTTAGAATGTTTTTTAGAAATATCCGCGATGCTTTTAAAAGTGTATACCGTAACTTTTCATTATCATTAGCCTCTATTTCTTGTATCACTATTACTTTAGTAGTAGTAGCGATTGCCTTAATGGCATCTTTAAATATCGATCACTTTACAAAGAATATTAGAAAAGATGTTACGATCGTAGTCTTTGCTAAAGAAGAAGTTGAAAAAGATAAAATAGGAGTGTTACAAGCTCGAATAGAACAATTAGATAATGTACATAGCGTGACCTATCGCTCCAACGATGAAGAAAAACAAAGAATTCAAGAAGCATTTCCTGAATTAGAGACCATCTTCTCAAATTGGGAAGTAAATCATCTACTAGAGAGCTTTTTAGTAACAGTAGATAATCTAGAAGATATTGAAGAAACAGCCAACCAAATCGCTAGTTTTGAAGAAATAGAAACTGTAGATTATGGAGAAGTCTGGGTCAATAAATTAATGAGTGCCTTTGAAGCCGTTGAAAAAGTAACGGTTGCCTCAGTAATTGCCTTAATTATCGTAACTGTATTCTTGATTATTAACACCATTAAGTTAGCTATTTTCTCAAGAAAGCGAGAAATCTCGATCATGAGATTAGTAGGAGCAAGTAATTTCACCATTAAAATGCCATTCGTAGTCGAAGGAATGGTATTAGGTTTTATAGGTTCTATAATCCCGATTGCCTTTACATTATATGGATATTTAGCACTATATAATCATTTTGAAGGACAATTGTTCTCATCATTATTGCAACTAATTAAACCAGAGCCTTTTATTTATGTAATAGCTCTAATAGTACTTCTAATTGGCATGATCGTTGGCATGCTAGGAAGTTACAGAGCTGTTAAAAAGTATCTAAAAATATGATGAAAAAAATAATAATAAGTATTCTGCTAATAGGAATTCTATGTTTACCAACGGCATATCCCAAGGCAGAAACATTAAAAGAATATAAAGACAAATTAAATCAATACATCGCAGAACAAAAAGCAAATAACAACAAGATAAACCAAACTGAAAATGCAATAAATTCGTCTAAAAAAGAAGTAGAAAATATTAAAGTAGAAATTCAAAAAATGACAACTGAAATAGAACAAATGCGAAAAGATATTATTGATTATAATAATGAAATCAAAGAAAAAGAAATTGAAGTAAAAGAAGTGTTTTTGTATTATCAGCTAAGTCAAAATGAAAATTTATATTTAGAATACGCTCTAGGAGCAGAAAATATTACGGAACTAATATATCGCTCTGCCATCATTGAGCAAATTGCTTCCTACAATAATAAAGTAATCGATGATTTAAACAATAAAATCATACAAAATCAAAATAAAGAAGTAGAATTAAAAGAAAAAGAAGAAGTGATGACCAAAAGGCAAGAATCTTTAACTGCCAACATTACGGAATTAACAGGTGTAAAAGCCAGTTTAAATGAAAACTCTGTTTCGGTTGCCAAACAGATCGAAATTTATAAAGAAATCGTAGAAAGTTATGAAAAACTGGGATGTAAAGATAATGATGTAATAGGAAAAGATTGTGCGGTAACTAGCAGTGTAGCCGGATGGTATCGACCTATCGACTCCGGCTATGTAACCAGTGAATTTGGATATCGTTGGGGAAGTCTCCATCGGGCTGTAGATGTGTCAAATCGCAATCCATATAATACCAAAATTTATCCCGTAGCCAATGGTACAATTGTAGCCAAATACAATGATTACTATGGAGCATTAACAATCGTGATGGAGCATAAAACATCAAACGGAAAATATTATTCATCGTTATATACGCATCTAAGTAAGTTCGCCCCCAATATTTATGTTGGAAAAACTGTAAAAACAACCGATTATCTTGGATATATGGGCGCAACAGGTTTTGCATACGGACCACATTTGCACCTAGAAATTGCACCTTGTAGATTATACAACCAATCGGACAAAAACTGTAGTACATGGAATAAATATGTGTCCTATGTGACGAATTTATATAATAATGGTAGTTTTAAAGGTCCAAGAGAACTGATTTATTTTCCGAATAGTAAGACATTCTTTAGTGGTAGAAGATAAGACTAGAAATAGTCTTTTTCTATTGTAATACGTAATGAAATAATTATATAATGAAAACAAAAGGGGGATTTAGAAAATGCAAAAAGAATTAATGTTTGCCAAAAAAAAATTTGAGTTCAAAGAAAAAGTAGGAAAAAAATTAATTTATCAAACTCAAGAAGATAATGATATTACGTTAGAAATATATAAAATAGATAATATAATCAGAAAAATTTATTGGATAGAAGAACAGGAGATTCACAAAAAAATACAACTAAAAATAACCAATAAAAATGAATTGGAAGTATCAGTAAGGTATAAAAACTTAGAAACGGTAGTAATTGATCAAGAAGCACATCATAATATAAGAGTACTTTATAACGCCACTTACCATCAAGATGGTAATTTAAAAGAAAAAGGAATATCTTTATGTTCCAAGAAAAAAGTACCAAGTCAGTATCTAAATAAAGTATTAGGAGTAGAATCCAATCAATTTTATCATAAAAAAGAAATAATAGAAATAGAAACAGAGTACTTGAAAAATTTTGAAACAGACTGTGATAAAATAGTAGAAGCTTTTCGAAACTATAGTAGAGATGAACAGCCAAAGAAGTCTCCAATTACGGAAAAATCAACAGTATCACAAGAAGAATCAGCTCGAGATATTATTATCTCAACTGTTATCAAACTAGAGCAAATATATATATATGATCGAATTTATGAACTAGAAGAATATAGTCATCATAGATTAACTTATACGAATGAACAGGATGATTTACAGAAATTAGAAATAAAACTTAATGATACTCAGCAAAAGATAACCGAATTAACATTTACTAGTTTTTATCAAGAAAAAAAGAAGGGAAAATTCAAAGAGGGGACGAGAATAAAATTAATACCAATATCAGATCACGAAGTGAAAGGTCTGTTGTCAATAAATAAAAAAGAAACCTTAAAAATCAATAATAACGAAACAGACAAAGTAAAAATTAGTGGCAGTGCGAACTATGATTACCAAACTAATCTACTAGAAACAAACTTAAATATTAAATTAAAAAATGGCAATCTAAAAATATGTAGTACCCCTATAGTATTTAGATTTAAAAATGAACAAGGAGAATATGTTGTGGAGTCAATGAGCTACATCAATTTCTGCAGTTTACTAAGAATGTCACCGTTTATGATGAATCACTTAGAAGAAAAATTATGGCAAAAAATATACTTTATAATAAAGAGAAAAATTTGATTTTGCTTTTTGTTTATTAGAATTTTTTCTTTAAAAAGAACGAAAAGGAATGAGCTATTAGCCTGCTCATAAAAGAAACTACATAAACTATGAATTAAAAATATGGACAAAAAGACCCAACTGTAATATAATCTATTTCATGAAAAGGGGGAGAATTCATGAATAAGATCGCCCAGAAAGTTTACCACATTTTAAACACAGAAGGTTCGTTATCTAATGAGTTTGGTGAGCTTTCTAAAATCTATTTAATGACTACTGAAAACATTAAAGGATTCTTAAAAGATTATTGCTTAGAAGATAAAGATATATTAACGGTAGCCAGTAGTGGTGATCAAATGTTAAATGCGTATTTAATGGGAGCTAAAAATGTTACTTGTTTTGATATAAATCCACTAGCTTTTTATCAAGTAAAACTAAAAAAGGCTGCTATTTGCACTTTAAAATATGAAGAATTTTTAGAATTCTTCTTTCCGCGATTAGTAACCACCTCACATAACCATTTTTTAGGATATCAGTTATTTCGCAAAATAATCCCTATGCTAGATCAAGAGACAGCAGAATTTTGGACTTATCTATATGATCATAGTAGTCATGTTACAGATTTTTATCATAGAATTTATTATCGATTTCAGCCGACATTAGAAAAAATGCAAAAGATGAATTCTTATTTAGATAAAGAAAACTATCAAAAATTAGCTTCAATTTTACCGCAAAAAGAAATTTCCTTTATTCAGAGTGATATTACATCATTACATAAAAACTTAGATCATAGCTATGATATGATGTTATTTTCTAATATTAGTGATAAGATTGAAAAGATTTGGTCTCACGATGAACTCAAAAAATTTAAAAGGCTGATTCACTCTTTAAGCAAAAGATTAAATAAAAATGGGGTCATTCAAGTTGGATACATTTATGATTATTACTTTTCCAACTCAACAGCATTATTTAGACAACATAGTCAAAGACAAGCGGTATTCATACCAACAGAGTTTCATACGACATTTGTCGAATCTTATCGTTTTAACTCGGAAAGTGATGCTATCATTACATTTCAAAAGAAAAGATAAAAATGAAGTTAACATGAAATATTCTGAATTAACGATTGATAAAGCGATGAAAAAACGATTATTTATAATTGGAACCTAGAGAGAATTAGAAATCATAAAAAGAAAATAATTCACTGATTAAAAACAACTATTAAAAAAGAATAGTCAAGAACTAACAGAGAACGAAAATATTCTCTATTTTAACCAAAAAGGTTATCGACTCCATAAAAAACGATAGATCAAAGATCATAGAATACGAAAAATAATTATTTGCTATTGATAGCTATGATAACCCCCAATTATCATTTATTAAACTGACAAATCAAGACTAGTAGAAATGCTCTATGATTTCTTTAATTGGTTACCTATCAAAAAGATACACCATTTTTGATTTTTGGAGATACCAATCATGATTTTTTAACTAAATTACAAGGAAATTTATTTGCCTTTCTCCCCATAGAATATTGAAAAGAATTCAGAAAATCAATGATTTCAAAAAATAACAAATAAATGATTGTCAAACAAAAAATACTTTGATAAAATAAAAATACAATATGTAAAGGAGTGATTATAATGATTAGAGAAAAGAATATCGTAGTAGCAATTATTTTATCTTTTGTAACTTGTGGTATTTATGCAATCATTTGGTTTATTAATATGACAGATGATATGAGATATGCCAGTGGTGATCAAACATTAGAAGGAGGAAAAGAGTTCCTGCTCACGTTATTGACTTGTGGTATCTATGGCTATTATTGGGCTTATAAAATGGGAAAAGCTCAAGTGCAAGCCCAAGCAAAACATGGTATTCCAACGTCAGATAATTCGGTATTATATATAATTTTACAATTTTTTGGTTTAGCAATTGTGAACTACTGTTTGATTCAAAGTGAATTAAATAAAATGGCAACACCAAACCAATCAAATCAAAATATGGGAGTATAAAAAAGAAGTGAAATTCTTTTTTTGTTTATAATGAAATATGAAAAAAAGAATCGTTATTTTAACAATTGCGATCTTAACAATTGTGGCTTTAGTAAATGTCTATTACTTTGTATTCATCAAAAATAAAATAGTAGTTCCATGTCTATTTCATGAAATTACAGGATTTTACTGCCCTGGTTGTGGAGTAACTAGAATGATGTTTTCTCTAATAAATTTAGATTTTTATCAAGCCTTTAGATACAATCAATTATTATTCATATCATTACCTTTTATAATGGTATGCATAATAGATAAAATAGTAAAATGGCTAGTTGGAAATCCTAATTATTTACATGATAAAATAAACGATAAAGTATGGATAACATTGTTGCTTATAACAGTATTATTTGGTATATTAAGAAACATTTCGATATTTGATTACTTAATTCCTACTACTATTTAGTCAATATGATAAGATACAATGAACTAAAAAATAAGTAGGAGGTGAAAATAATGCATAAAAACAGTCTTCTACTTAGTATAATAATCTTGATAACATTAATAGTAATAAATTACTATATCAAGAAAAGATATAGAAAACAACAAGAACAAGTACAATGGAAGTTAGAACAGGAAAAGAAAGAAAAAGAGAGAAAAGCCAAAAGTGATAAACGAAAAAGAAAAAAAGAGCAAGTAGAATGGAATCAAAAAATACAAGAATCAATAAAAAAAGAAAAAATTTTAAATTCCTATATCCCAAATAAAAAACTGAAAGTCTTAGTTGGTGATTACTATCAAGACAGTGCAACTAACACGAATTCAATCCTAAAAAGTGTTGGCATCGAAACAGAATTTGTCCCTAACGAAAAAGGTATCATTGAAAAAATACAAAACCAAGAGCATTTTGATTTAATCATCACTAACAGTATTTATAAAAATGGCGGTAGTGGGATTCATGTTTTAATAGAATTAAAAGAACACTTACAATGTAACATTCCAATTATAGTATTAACCGTAAATCAAAATGCAAGAGACTATTATGTAAATAAATTAGGTTTTACTGAATATTTATCAAAGCCATTAACTCTTAGAAAATTGATTAAAGTGCTACCCAAAGTAATACCTGGTCTAAAGTTTAAAAAAGAAAAAAGCAATGATACTCAATATTAAGTATGATTGCTTTTTTGGATGAAAATAACAGAAAATAACAATGATCTTAAAGTTTATTAAGCATTTTATCAATTTTTCTATTACGAAGATAAGAAATAACTAGACTGCTGATAATAATCGCCACTATCACAGGTAGTCCACAAACAATGATATAATCTAATCTAACATGAGTAGAATCCTGATTTTTTGGCAAATTATCTACAATATTTTCTGAATTGCGAAGAATTTGAATCACATAAGTTTGCTCCGTCCCATTTTCAGCTTTTACAATAATGTCTACTTCATCCTGTAAAGAATCAGCCCCTATAACCTGATAAGTAGCCTTATCATCTTCTGTTTCAACCTTAACGATTAAAGAGGAAACATCTTGATCAATAGTAAGTTCATAATAAAGACGATCAGCTTTAAAATCAATCTCATAATCATCAACAACGATAGACTTTAAATTCGCATTAGATGATCTAGCAACATTAGAAACATAGTTACTGTGATTAGAATTAGAAGTGATACTAGAATTCTCTTTAGAGTTTTCTATAATCTCATTTTTAATTTCTGGTTTAGCATGTTCAATGACAATACTATTCTTAGAATTATCAATAACCACCTGTTTTTCAGCTTTTTTAACTGAAATCGTCTTGCTGATCTCCTTTTCAAACTCGAGTTGTTCCATATTTTCGAGGGTATAAGTTTCAAAAGTAGGATCCAGTGAAAAGGCTCCTGCAATCACTCCAATTAACTTAATATCAGTATTTTGAACCACATCACTTTTCAGATAAAATTGAATTTTTGCCTGATAGTCGGTACAAGCTAAGAATTGGTCACGACACTTATTATCAGTAAAATTAGTATTTACGATACTTAAAATATAATAAGTATCTCCATCTTTATAAACATTACTATCATAAAAATCAGAAAGAATATTAGTGATTTTTAATACAGAATCATCGATTTGAATGCCAAGCATGACCAAAAAGACTCCGCTATTTCCTCCTAGGTCATTAGCGAGTCCTGAAAAAGAAACATCAAAGGGAACATAAAAATAACTACCAACCTCCTGTTCGCTACCAAAAGAAGATATAGAAGCACTTTTGATAGATGCCGCATTTACTCCAGTAGGAAAAAATATAACTACAGATAAAACAACTAGCAATAATTTACTTTTCATACAACACTCCAATTATTTTATTTTTGGCTAAATTATATCAATATCAAGAAAATTTTTCAATCTATTCATACTGAAAACTGTGTAGTTGGAGAAGTTGAAACTATTGCCTTATGAATTCATTGTAAATTATTATGAAACTTTTATTTGATAAAAATTTCAATTTTCAATTTATATCATTAACCTTGAACCTCATTAGACCAAACTAACAAAATTGCTATTCTATGACTGTATTCGAAAGAAACTTAGTGTTTTTTTGTTATTCTATCAAATAAATGCTAAAACATTAACGACTTTGATTGATACTTATGGCATTTCTAGATACAAACTTTATAATGTTCATCTTGATTATATTCATAGTTTTAGAGGATATAAGTGTAATTAAATTGCAGTTTGACATGAATAAATGTAATGATGTTAATTAAAAAATAGAAAAAAAACCACTGATATTGTAAGAGTTTATAATGTTCTTTATAAGAATTGGATATCGATAGGGTAAAACCAAAGGAAGAAACAAATGAGAAAATAGTTGATGTAACGGACACGAATTTAGAAATAGAATGCTAATCAATTAGATATAAAAATAGTACATAATAAAACAAGGAAGTTAAGATGACTTCCTTGTTTTATTATAAAATAAGTGTTAAAATAGTGTGTTAGAAAATACTTAATTTTATATAGTTTATTTAGTCAATTTGTGGCCGACATTCGTATTTATTTGTGTCTATTAAAAAACTAATAATTATATATACGGACTGAGTTAATCAATTCTTTTTTTGTGTTTACTTTGTCATGCAAAGATAACATGTCAAGTTATAAAGGAAAAATATGATGAATGATTGCCAAGTAATAGCAGTTGCTAATAAAAGGGTGTAGTAGGTGAAAAAAATTAGTTTACATGTTTTATAATAAAAAAATTATATAAATCATGTTATAATACTATATAAATTCATAATAGGTATAATTGTAAGAATTTTTATTTGTCTAATATTCTTTAAAATACCAATTTAGTTTATGATATTAATTTATATTATAATTTATATAAAAAAGATTCATTAATAGAAGTAGAAAGATGTGATTAGTTTGATAAAGATGATAGTGTTAGATTTAGATGGGACCTTATTAAATAGTGAAAAAAAAGTTTCTGAAAGAAGTAAAAATTATTTAAGAAAATTAAAAGATATGGGATATATTATTGTAATAGCAACAGGAAGAATATATGAATCGATAGATTATGTAATGAATGGATTTGAGTATGTGAATTATGTAATAACTGATAATGGTGCATCTTGTTATAATACTTGTGACGACCATACTATTTTTAATAATCCAATCGAATTGAAAACAGCTAAAAAATTCAAAAAAATTTATAATAATAATTGTATGTTTATTAATGTTTGTGATAAACATACAATATATAAATATTCTGATATAGATGAAGATGACTATTTCATAGATACAACAAAAGATTGGGATTATATTTTTAATAATTGTAAAGAAATATCTCATATTTCAGTAAGTATGAAAACAAATGAACAAGTAATGGAATTATATAATAAATTAAAAGAAGATATTCCTGAATTGGATATTAATATTATGCAAGATTCTTTTGCTGATAGAAAGTGGATTGAAACAATAAAAAAAGGTTGTACTAAATATAAAGCTATAGCAGAATTAGCAAACTATTTAAATATTAATAACGATGAAATTATCGCATTTGGGGATGGTCTTAATGATATTGATATGTTAAAAAAGTGTGGTATTGGTGTTGCTCTTAGTAATGCTTTACCAGTAGTTAAAGAAAATGCGAACTTTATAACTGCCTACAATCATAATCATGATGGAGTAATAGAATTTTTAAAGGAGTATTTAAATGTTGAGTAGAAATTATAAAGCCTTATTTTCATTAAGATTATTAAAAAGTATATTAACTAATTTTGTAGATGTTTTTTTAGTGTTGTATTTTATTAATGTTTCTAATAATAATATATTACCATTAGGAATATATAAATTAGTTGCTATGGTAACTGTATGGTTAGTGATATTTTTATCAAGAAATTATTGTAAATCAAAAAATAGAGTCTGGATAATGAGAATAGGTATTGTAATGTATTTTATTTACTTTTTGGCCATTATATTATTAAAAGAACAAGTTGTTAATTATATTTATTTAATAGGATTGCTATATGGGTTAGAAGAAGGATTTTATTATTCTGTATATAATACAATAGAATCTGATGGTATAGAAAATAAAGATAGAGAAAAATATCTTGGTACATATAATGGATGTAAAAATATAGTATCAATTATCTTTCCGTTATTTTTTGGAAGTTTGATTCAAAATTCAGGTTTTATTAATACAGTTATATTTGTATTAGTAATTGTTACCTTAGAAATAATATTATCAATAATATTAAAAGACAATAATATTCCTAAAGGTAATAAGACTAATTTAAAAGAGTTTAGGAAAGGTATGAAGGAACATCCACAATTAAAAAGCATTATCCAAACTAATATTTGCTCTGGTTTAACCTATTCCGATGGTGCACTATCATATGTTATAACAATATATATAATTAAAGTCTTTTCTGAGAGTATAAGTTTAGGTATATTTACCTCAATATTTAGTATTACTTCTATAATAATAGGATTTCTATTTGTAAAAATTATTAAGCCTGAGTATTATATAAAATTACTGAGTGCTACATTACCAATTACAATAATATTACTATGTATTATGTTACTAAACTGCAATTTTGTAACAGTTGTTTTGTATAACTTATTTCAGACTATTTCAAAGTTATTATCTGATTTGATTAGAGAAAGAAATATATTTAATTTTTCCAATATTGAGTCAATTAAAAGAGAATATAAAGTTGAATATTTCTTAACATTAGAAACAGCTTTATTTGTAGGTAGAGTTATAAGTAATACTTTATTTATATTAATGGTATTTTTAGATGCTAATTTTATAATGGCTATATTTGTTATATTTGTAATACTTCAGGCAATAAGTGTAATTAAATTGCAGTTTGACATGAATAAATGTAATGATGTTAATTAAAAAATAGAAGAAAAACCACTGATATTGTAAGAGTTTATAATGTTCTTTATAAGAATTGGATATCGATAGGGTAAAACCAAAGGAAGAAACAAATGAGAAAATAGTTGATGTAACGGACACGAATTTAGAAATAGAATGCTAATCA
>JAQXIG010000011.1 GCA_029007685.1 bacterium
GAATTGATGTAACGACGATTCCAATGGATGATCCACAGGTAATTAGTTTGTTAACTTCTCCAAAAGCTCTAGGTGTGACCGAGGACGAGATTATGTGTCCAACTGGGACTTTGGGACTTCCTGAAATGGGAACGAGGTTCGTAATTAATATGCTAGTTGAAACTCAACCTAAAAGTTTTGGCGAGCTAGTAAAGATATCAGGGCTTTCTCATGGTACTGATGTTTGGGCTGGGAATGCCAGTGAGTTAATTGCTAATCATGTTTGCCCGTTTAAAGAAGTAATTGGATGTCGTGATGATATCATGGTAAATTTGATGAACTGGGGTATGAAGCCGATTAGAGCTTTTAAAATTATGGAGTTTGTCCGTAAAGGCAAAGCCTCCAAAGACCCAGAAACTTGGCAAGGAATGGCTGAAGAAATGAGGCAAGTGAATATCCCTGAATGGTATATTGAATCATGTCGTAAAATCAAATACATGTTCCCGAAAGCTCATGCTGTAGCCTATGTTATGTCAGCCCTAAGAATTGCTTGGTTTAAAGTATATCATCCTGCTTGGTATTACGCTGCTTACTTTTCAATTAGAATTGAAGATTTTGATATTGAGAGCATGATCAAAGGATATTCAACTATCAAGAAAAAGATCGAAGATTTAACAGAAAAAGGATTTGAAGCAAGCAATAAAGAAACTAGTGTCTTAGAAACACTAAAGGCAGCCTTAGAAACCACAGCTAGAGGTATTCAATTCGGACCAATAGATATCAATCGTAGTCAAGCTTTAAAATTTATAATAGATGACGATAATCAAACTTTAATTCCACCATTTAGATGTATTGATGGCTTGGGAGATACGGTAGCGAACAATATTGTAGCAGAACGAGAAAGTAAGCCATTTTTAAGTATCGAAGACTTGCAAAAACGTGCTAAAGTTTCTCAAACACTAATCGATAAAATGCGAATGATGGGAATTTTAAATGACTTACCAGAATCCAGTCAAATGACATTATTTTAATAAAGAGGAGATGTTGTAAAAAATGAATCAAGAAAGACTTCAAAAAGTTTTGGAAATATTATCTAAATATGATGATAGTCGCAATGTAGTAGACTATTATCAGTTGTATGGATTGGATAAAAATATGACTTCAGAAGAATTAACGAATCAGATTAAACAACAGAGACTGCAAGTATTATTTCATCCTGATCAAATTCATTTTATCCCAGCAGAATATCATGTAAAATATCAAAAGATGATTGAAAATACCAAACTAGCGATTAATGCCTTTTCAAGTAAAAAAAATAAAGATGCTTATGATGCAAAACTAGCAGAATCAATTCAAAATATTGAACAAAATGCCAAGCATTATCGCTCGCAAAATACAAATTTCAATAAAGATAAAGATTTGAATCAAACTGTGGATTTAGATGAGATGAGATTACGAACAGCTGTTATAATCACTACTGAAAAGTATGATTTAAACTGGGTTATGAATGCCTTGTGTAGAGTGATAAGAGATGATAATTATCGTGGATTTACAAGAGAGCAAGGTGTTAGGGATATGGTTCTGAATATCGGTAGGCAAAAAATTCTATCTATCCTCAATGAAGCATCATTACAAGATTCCAATCAACATATGCTAAGACCTGAACAAGTAGTAATGAATTATTTAACTGATCTGGTATACCAGCAGTCTAAATTTAAGATCCAAATGGATTGCTTAGAACAAGCCGTGAAAGAAACAATGCTAAAATATGATTATCGGCAAGCCCAAGCAGCGTTAACTTCATACTGCGAAATAGGGGGCGTCCAGTCTTTTACTAACACTAATGGTGTTAGGAACAAGTTAGTAAAAAATGTAGAATTGAAAAATGTTAGATTTTTAATGCAATGTGCTCTAAATCAAGTACGTCATATCAATCCTAATATGAGTTATACTCATTTACAAGATAATAACATAGATCTTATTGCGGCCTACTGCAATCTGGCATACAATCAATTATTACAACCATCTTATCATCAAGATTATGAGGAAAACTATCATCGTTAAGAAGCAAACTAGAGGAGTTTTGCTTCTTTTCGCATAAATTATAAAAGAATTTACGAAGTAAGGAGTGATAAAATGTTTCAAGAACTAAGAAATCGGTATCCCCAATTTATCTATGATCATTTCACGGTGACAGAAACAACAGAACAATGGTGTGTAACTTATACATTTATCATCGAGGAATTAACCTTCCAACCCCGAATTACCATCTTAAAGAAAGACGTCACGAATGCTAAGATAGATAAAAAATATCTAAATTATTTATTCTTTCAATATGGTCTCTTTGATCTGATGAACTATTATAAATTAACCTGTTCTCCTAAAATTGTCATTAAACCAATGTATATAAGCATGGAACAAACCGAGTTTCTTAAAAAAATATTATACAATGGTTTAGGAGAATACTTTTATAAAAATGACATCGATCTAAGCTATGAAGAATTTTTGAATTTTGAAGTAATTGCAGAACCAAAATATCAGCTTCCTGTATTGGATGGTGAATATTCAGGAAATCTTATTCCTGTTGGTGGGGGTAAAGATTCTATTGTTACTTTAGAACTATTAAAAGCTGATCAAAAAGAAAATAAACTATTAATGTTAGAACGTAATCTCTATCCTAAAAATAAAGCGGGCTATGAATCAATTGCAATAGCGGGATATCAAGAAACGGATATTGTAATTTTTCGCAATGATTTAGATTTGCAGTTACTAGAGCTAAATAAAAAAGGTTATCTAAATGGTCATATTCCATTTTCTGCTTGTCTATCGATGGCCAGTATCATTATGGCTTACTTAACTAATAAAAAGTACATTGTATTATCAAACGAAGCCAGTGCTAACGAAGGAAATAATGAACAATTGAATATTAATCATCAATATTCAAAAAGCTATGAATATGAAAAGGATTTTCGGAATTATACCTCTAAATATTTAAATTCTCAAATAGAATACTTTAGTTTATTGCGTTGTTGGAATGAATATCAAATTGTTCAAGAATTTTTAAAACATAAAAAATATCTTAAAGTATTTAGAAGCTGTAATCGTGGAACCAAACAAAATATTTGGTGTAATCATTGTTCTAAATGCTTGTATGTTTACATTATGTTATATCCGCATTTAGCTGAGCAAGAGTTACAACAAATATTTGATCATGATTTGTTAAATGATCCAAGTTTAGAATCAGAATTTTGGGGCTTAGTTATGGAAGATGAAATCAAACCATTTGAATGTGTAGGAACCAAATTAGAAATAAACTACAGTCTGCAACAAGCACTCAAAAGAAAGCAAGGTCCTTTCCCATATTTATTAGAGCTATATCATAAGAAAAATCAACCGAAAATACCAAAAAATATAGTAGAAGATTATCTGAATAAGGAACATTTTATTCCTAAAAGATACTTAAGATTGGTGGAAAATCAAAATGAAAGATAAAATATATCATGATATAAAAGATAAAAAAATCTTATTATTAGGATTTGGCAAAGAAGGGAAATCGACTTATCGATTTTTAAGAGCATGCGATCCAAAACTAGAGTTTGGAATTGCTGATATGAAAAAAATAGAAGATCAAGAAGTAGTGCAAGACCAGCATGTAACACTATATTGTGGAGAAAACTATCTAGATGCTTGTTATGAGTATGATTTGATTATCAAAGGACCTGGTGTCATTATAAAAGACTATTTAACAGAAGATGTCAAACAGAAAATTACTTGTCAAACTGATTTGTTTCTAAAATTTTGTCCTACTAAAACCATTGGTATTACAGGAACCAAAGGTAAAAGTACTACATCCAGTCTTTTGTATCATATGTTAAAAAAACTAAATCAAAAAGTAATACTAATGGGAAATATCGGAATTCCATGTTTTGATACATTAGATGAGATAGATCAGGATACCATTTGTGTTTTGGAATTGGGATGTCATCAATTAGAATATATGAAACATTCTCCTAACATTGCAGCTATTTTAAATGTTTATGAAGAACACTTAGATCACTATTTATCTATGCAACATTACATAGATGTAAAAAAAAATATTTATCGATATCAAAATCAAGATGATTATGTCTTATTAGCCAATTCACCTTATTTAAAAGACCAAACTGGAATTAGAGGAAAAGTATTATTAGAAGCAACTAGTAAAGAGGATAATTGTTTCTATATAACGGAAGAATCATTGAACATAAAAGTAGCAAGTCACCATATGCGATTTTCTAAAGAAAAGATCCATACTACATTAAAGGGGGAACACAATCAATACAACATTTTAATTTGTTTAACGATCGTTCACATCTTAAATTTGGATATTAATAAAGCGATAACCAGTATTTCTTCTTTTCGTGGTCTTCCTCATCGGATGGAATATATTGGTACCTATCATGATATTTTGTTCTATGATGATAGTATCGCAACGAGCATTCCATCTGTGATTTGTGCGGTAAACACTTTAAAAGATGTAAATACCATTATCGTAGGTGGCTTGGATCGGGGACTAGATTATCAATCTCTTGTTGATTTCTTAAATTCTAGTACTGTGGAAAATATTATTCTTCTCCCCGATACTTCTTATCCCATAGCTGCATTATTTAAAGAAAAACAAACTTTAAAAAAAATATATATGGTAACGAGTATGGAAGAAGCCATTTCAATTAGTAAAGAAAAAACTCAAAAAAATAAAATTTGTTTACTTTCACCAGCAGCAGCTAGTTATAACCAATATCAAAACTTTGAAGAAAGAGGGGATCATTTTAGATCATTAGTAGAAAAGGAATCATAACATGATATCGGAACAGGAAATCAATCCAATCATCCATTCACTTTTTCAAGAAAAAACACCTTGATTTTAATAAAATTAGTGGTAATTACCTTATCTTTGATGAATTATCGTGTGATCTATAATACGAATTCAAACATTAGTTGGAAATCCAAATTTCATGATGATGGTACTATGTTAGAAGGATATTTTAATGTAGGTATAGATACAGAAAACGGTAAGTAACTTATTATTATGGATTATGCTACTAGGATTTATTTGAGGTCACAGAGTTAGAAAGATCTTCAAAGTATGATGATCATACTTCAAGTGATGCGATTCAAAGAATATTCACACTAGCAAACATAATAGTAAGTAACTGGCTGCTATTATAATGAAACTACAATTGTATTTGGATTAACATTTTTATGTAGAATATGATCTATATGGGGGTTAGATTCTTCTACATTAAGGGTAATAATCATTATTATTTAGAAATCGATACAGAAAAGTGGATGTATGATCTTTAAAATGAATACTTTTACTTTACTTTACACAAAACTAAGGATTTCATTTGTAACCATATTTATTTAGTGATATACTAAAAATGGTGATAAAATGACATTTTCAATTAAAGATATGACAGTAAATTACATACAATATGGTAGTGAAAATGAGAAGAATATTGTGCTCTTACATGGATGGGGTCAAAACATAGAAATGATGAAACCATTAGGAGATAAGCTAACCGATTATCATATTACGATAATGGATATGCCCGGTTTTGGAGAAAGTAGCGAGCCTCATCAGAGTTTAACCATTTATGATTATGTAGAAGTATTAGAAGAATTACTACAATTTCTAAATATCAAAAAACCAATTATCATAGGGCATTCCTTTGGTGGTAGGGTAGCAATTGTTTTTTCATCACAAAATAATGTGGAAAAAGTAGTTCTATTTGGAAGTCCATGTGTAAGGCATGAACGTAAGTCACTAAAAGAGTCTTTGCTAAAAAAAGCAAAAAAAATTCCGGGAATGAATAAATTAGGAGAATATGCCAAAAAATATATTGGATCAACTGATTATAAAAATGCATCTACTATTATGAGAGAAACACTGGTCAATGTAATCAATGAAGATTTAAGTAGCTATGCCAGAAAAATAAAGTGCCCAACGTTATTAATCTGGGGAACGTTAGATACTGCTGCTCCAATTGAGGAAGCTAGAGAATTAGAAGCTCTTTTAGTAGACGGCGGTTTAGTGGCATTGCCTGGTTACACTCATTATGCTTATTTAGAGGCTTTACCACAAGTAATCAATATCCTTCGCAATTTCTTATAGAGGGGAGTTTTATGAATATTTATACAATAAGCTTTTTGATTTTACTAATTTTCAATATTATTAAGAATCAAAAAAGTCTCCATATACTGCAGCAAAACCTATATAACGAAAATAACCGCTATCTAAAATGGCTAAAGAAAAATACCAAATATATCTTTTTATCATTAGAAATAGTATCAGTCATTCTAATTGCAATTTCCTGTTATATAGATAATGGAATTACCAATTTTCTGATTATATTAGCTCTAATTTCCTATATATTAGAAGCACTGAGATTAATTAGCTTGAAGAAAAATAGTAAAATAAAAAAACCTTTAGTGATAACTAAAAGAATAAAACGACTATTAGTGACGATGAGCGCTATCTACATCATTCCAATTATCTTTTATTTAGTAGATTATCAAAATGGAAATATAGTCTTATTACTATTCAGTGTCATGACTTACTTAAGTTATTTTATTGTATGGCTAGCTAAAGTCATCAATACACCAATCGAAAAATGTGTCTATTTCTATTTTGAAAATCGTGCTAAAGCGAAACTAAAAGAGATGTCTAAATTAAAAGTAATTGGTATAACTGGTAGTTACGGAAAAACTAGTAGTAAAAATATTTTAAATGATATCTTAAGTATCAAGTATATTACCAAACCAACACCTAAAAACTTAAATACAGAATATGGATTAATGATTACGATTAATAATTATTTAGAGAAATTTGATGAAATCTTTATTGCTGAGATGGGAGCCTATAAAAAAGGAGAAATCAAAACATTATGTGATATGGTGCATCCACAATATGGAATCTTAACAACAATTGGTGTAGCGCATTTAGAATCATTTGGTAGCCACGAAAATATCGTAAAAACTAAGTTTGAACTAATCGAAAGCTTAACTAAAGATGGTGTTGCAATATTGAATGGTGATGATCCTAAACAACTTTCTTATCATATAAAAAGTGACTGTAAAAAAATATGGATTGGTATTCAAAATAAAGAAGTTGATATTTATGCTGAAGACATTGAATATAGTCATAAAGGAAGTAAATTTAAGGTGGTTTTCACTGACAATCAAAAAAAATATGCTTTTGAAACTAAATTACTAGGAAGTTATAACATCTACAATATTCTAGCTAGTATCGCTTTGGGGAAAGAGTTAGGAATGAGTATTTCTGATCTTCAAGTGGGAGTTAAAAAAGTAAAACCAATTGAAAGTAGATTAGAATTAAGAAATTATGGATATATGTATCAAATTAATGATGCTTATAATTCGAATCCAGTAGGAGCTAAAATGGCTTTAGAGGTCTTAGATATGATGCCTGGAATCAAAGTAGTAGTCACACCGGGAATGACAGAGTTGGGCGAAAAGGAACAGGAACTCAATAATATTTTTGGAACTCAAATTAGTAAAGTAGCGGATTATGTTATCCTAGTAGGTGAGAAAAGAACCAAACCGATATTTAAAGGAATTATCGAAAGCGGTTATGATAAAGAAAAAGTCTATGTTGTAAATAATGTATATGATGCCTATACCTTATTGCAACAGTTTAGAGAAAAGCAAGTTATTTATGCATTGTTTGAAAATGACTTGCCAGATATATATAATGAATAGGAGTGAAGAAAGATGAAAATTAAATTAGGGGTGATTTTTGGTGGTGAGAGTGTAGAACATGAGGTGAGTATCATCTCCGCAATTCAAGCAATGAATAAAATGGATACAGAAAAATATGAGATTATTCCAATCTACATTGCTAAAAATAGACAGTGGTACACAGGGGAATCCTTGAAAGATATCGAGGTATATCAAGATTTGAATTTATTGAAGCGCTATTCGAAAAACGTTGTATTATATGAAATGGATGGCAAATTTGTTCTTCAAAACAAGAAGGGATTTAAGAAGATTGTAAAAGAATTAGATATGGTATTTCCAATTGTTCATGGGACTAATGTTGAAGATGGTAGCTTGCAGGGATATTTGCAATCAATCGGTATTCCATTTGTAGGTGGGGATGTTTATGCCTCTGTAGTAGGTCAAGATAAAATATACATGAAACAAATTTTTACCTGTGAAAATCTACCAGTTGCTCCATATGTATGGTTCTATGATACCGAATATCAAGATGATAGTGATGCTATCATTGAAAAAATTGAAAAATTAGGATATCCCGTAATTGTAAAACCAGCTACTTTAGGAAGTAGTGTCGGAATTAGTGTTGCCAATGATCCAGAATCATTAAAAGAGACCATCGATAATGCTATTACCTATGATAATCGAATTGTAGTAGAAAAAGTAATTGAAAATCTAATGGAAGTAAATATTAGTGTGTTAGGGAATTATGAAAATTGCCAAGTCAGTGCAATTGAACAAGTAATTCCAAAAAGTGCTTTTCTAACTTACGAAGATAAATATATTGGGTCTAGTAAAGCCAAAGGAACATTAGGTGCTAAGTTTAAAACCTCTAAAGGCATGGTATCTGCAAATCGTGTAATCCCAGCACCACTTGGTGAATCGTTAAAAGCAGAAATTGAGGACATCGCAATTCGAGCTTTTAGAGTTTTAAAAAGTGCGGGTGTAGTTCGTATTGACTTTTTAGTAGATACTAAAACAAATAAGGTCTACATTAATGAAGTGAATAATATTCCAGGATCATTATCATTCTACTTATGGGAACCAACTGGAAAAGATTATTCGGAATTATTAGATGATATGATTAATATTGGGATAAAAGATTATAAACATAGAGTAGCAAAAACACATTCTTTTGAAACTAATATTTTAAGAGGTTTTACAGAATTAGGCGGTTTGAAAGGAATCAAAGGATCAAAAGGAAAATAGGATAAATAAAGGTACTGGATTTAGTACTTTTTTATTTACAATGATAATTCATAAAAAAAATGATAAATTTTCTTTTCATTTTCCAAAAATGTGTTATAATAAAAACGTACTTAAAAAAGTATGAATGGGCTGTTAGCTCAGTTGGTAGAGCAACTGACTCTTAATCAGTGGGTCTAGGGTTCGAATCCCTAACAGCCCACCAAAATTGATGTTAACACGATTCAATTTCGAATAGTGTTTTTTAATGCCGACTTAGCACAGTTGGTAGTGCAACGCACTCGTAACGCGTAGGTCGCTGGTTCGAATCCGGCAGTCGTCACCAGATTGATTTCCACTCGAACTTCTATAGTTCGAGTTTTAATATGTAAAAATTTATAAAATATATTTGTATAGCAATCATACTGGTTCTTAAAAAATTAACTTGTGCTAATTCATAAAAAAGTGTATTTCTTTTTTAATATTTCTGTGATACAATTATTAGTAGTTATAGAATATGGAGGGAACAATCATGGCATTTGATGGTATGAAAAAGTTTTTTGGAGTTGAAGAAGAAACTACAGTAACTTCTGATGGAAAAGAAGAAGAATTTTATAATGTATCAACAGGAGATGTAGCAAATGGAACAGAAATGGGTAGTAATAAGATGATTCTGTTTGAACCACGAGCTTATTCAGAAAGCACTCAAATTACAGATTATTTAAAAAAGAGAAATACAGTAGTAG
>JAQXIG010000012.1 GCA_029007685.1 bacterium
ATGATGAATCAAGAAGAATTATATAAATTTATAAATGAAGATGGGAATAATGAAATAAAAGATTAGTTAGCAAAATTAGGTAAAGAAAGAATTGATGAAATATTTGATCCTGAAATCATAATGCAAAGAGCATTAAATAATTGGAGAAAACAAGGTTATACTGAAAAAGAGATAACAAAAATGATTGATGATATCATTAAAAATTCTAAATAAAACACTATAATTAAAAAGTTTAAAACTTTCCTGTGTCATAGTTCTAACACCATCACTAAATAAAAGTTTTAAATTTCAAAGTGATTGGCCATATAATAATTCTCAAACTTATTTAATAGGTTCTATCCTAAATGATATTTTGGATGATGAGGGACGTAGTATCGTAGAAGATGAAAATTATTACCGAATTACTACGGAAGTAAACTATCCCAATAATCGTAAATTAGTAAAACAAATCATTACATTAGATAAAGACTATAACCTCAAAGAAGTAAAAGTAGTAGATGAGAATGATATCGAACAAATGAAAATGATATTCACAACTATAGAAACCAATCAAAAAGTAGAAGCTAATACCTTTGATTTAGATAGTATTATGGATCCAACTGAAACTCCATCAACATCTCCTTCACCATCAGCACTACCAAGTGCAACTCCAAGTAGTGATCCAAACTCTAACACCAACACGACATGTACATCAGGAACTTGTGACCATAATACTACAACTAGTGCACAGATTAATGTCTTAGAGGAGACGATTTATCCATTATACATTCCATCTGGAACCAAATTGGCATCAGAAGAGAAGGTAGAGAAAACAGGTGGAGAAAGGGTAATTATGACTTTCGAAGGAGAAAAACCATTCTTATTGGTACAAGAAACTACTAGCGTTGAAGAAGAATTCTCAATCATTCCAACATATGGAGAACCATATCTCTTAATAGATACTGTAGGAGCATTAACTGAGAGTTCCATTACATGGAGTAGTAATGGAGTCGACTATTACATTGTATCCGATGTAATGAGTCAAGATGAATTAGTAGACATTGCTAGAAGTGTTAATGTGGTACCAAATACAAAATAATAGAAAGTAAGCACATATTTCCATAAAATATGTGTTTATTTTTATAGTCTTGCATGATATAATAACACTGTGGTGATGAGCATGAACGCAAAAAAAAAAAAAAGAAAAGTAAATATTAACACGACGACGACCAATAATGAAATAAATACGATGATAAAAATTTTCATTGGTGTCATAGTCGTTTTCGGAGCAACTTATCTGATTGCAGCCTTGATTACTGGTGATATTCAATTGGGAGCGAAAGAAACAAAGGAAGATACTGTAGCTGAAATCCAATATGAAGAAATATTAGCAGGAGAATCATTAAATCGTAGTGATGAAGAATATTATGTTCTATATTTCAACTTTACCGAAAATATAGCATCTAGTTACTTAACGCTAAAAGATATTTATGCTACAAAAGAAGAACCGTTGCCTTTTTATATTGTAGATTTAGAAAAGGGCTTCAACCAACGTTTTGTGAGCGAAGAGATTGCTGATACCAAAAATATGACAATCGAAACCTTAAAAGTGAAAAAACCAACTATCATTAAAGTAAAAAATAAAAAAATTGTAGAGTATAAATCCGGAGGGGAAGAAGTTTTAAATTACTTAGTAGAGTTGGTGAAATAAGAAAAATATAACAGGCAGAATAAAAAGCTTGTTTTTTCTTGACTAAAATCATTCAATTATTATATAATAAAAACGTTCTCATTTAAAAAAGGTGAATTTTATGAATAAAAGTCTTGCATATGAGTAAAATTTATTGTAAAATGATAACAGTCAACAGTTTTAACTGGGCTTGTAGCTCAGGTGGTTAGAGCGCACGCCTGATAAGCGTGAGGTCGATGGTTCAAGTCCATTCAGGCCCACCAGTTGAAATGTCAAAGTACTTGTATAAGTACTTTTTTCATTTTGAAAAAGTTTGATATTAGATATTTAATATAGAGAAAAATTCATTTAATAGAAAGCTATCTATTATTATTGTGACAATAAAATAAAAAAATATAACCAAAACTGAAAATAGTTTCAAGAATCGAACTCATAAAGAAATCGAACTCATAAAATTGAAATCGAACTCATAAAATTGAATAATTGACATAAAATAGAATATATAATATAATTCAATTAATGACATGGAAGAAGAAGAGTAATATTGAACCAGTTATCAAGCGAGTTAGGTATGGTGGAAGCTAACATAAACAGGCAATGTGAAGAACACTTTGGAGTTGCTTATGCAAAATAAAAGTAGTGTAAGCCGGGAGTAGACCGTTATCGTATTACTAGATTTTATTGGAAATCGAAAGGGATCATAGATAAAATAGAAGTGTTTATGATAATTTGGGTGGCACCGCGGAAGACTAGTTTCGTCCCATACGTATCTTTACGTGTGGATACAGACTAGTCTTTTAGTATGTTTCAGAAAAAGGGAGAGAAAATATGAATATCTTAACTTTACCGGATGGTAGCACCTGATTACTTAAGTTTATTGATTAAGATATAACTTAGCAAGATAGATGCTAGAGAAAATTAAGATTCGAGAGGATTTTTAAAGAATTAGGTAAGAAGACAATAGTGTATTTTTGATGTATCAAACATCTTGAAGTATTCAGATAATGAGTCAAAACCATATTATTTAGAATAGCAATAATATCCAGGTATGCTTATAGCATCTGTAAACATTTAGTGGTTCACAAAAGAAATTTAATTGTAGTACATTAGAGTTTATCTATAGTGTAGCATTAGAATTATGATTGTATCTAATGTCTGGAATTGGTTCTTTGTTTCATATAAAATTTGATATCTGATATTACAGTTTTCTAAAAAGGTAATGACAATTGATGTTCTAAGTAGAGAAAAAGGATACATCAGAAAAGGTTTTATAGGATTTATACTCTATAAAATAGGTAGGAAGTGAATGAGAGAGCGAAAAATCAAAGTAGGAAATATATATAAGCATTTTAAAGGTCGTGTTTATAGGGTGATTGCGATTGCCTATGATTCTGAAAACTATGATCAAGAAAATAAAGAATTATCTAAAATGGTAGTGTATCAAAATGTAGAAAATGAAAGGGAATGTTGGGTTAGATCGTATCAAATGTTTAATTCGTTCATAGACAGAAACCGATATCCCGATATCAAGCAAGAATACCGTTTTGAGGAAATACCACATCCAAAATAAAAAGATAATCATAACAAAAAATATCAATGAGAGAAGGAGATACTTATGATAGATTTAAGAGAGTTATATCAAGACATAGAAAAATATATAGATAAGGAAATTACTATCAAAGGATGGATTAGAAGACACAGAAAACAAAAAGAATTTGGGTTCATTGACTTTTCGGATGGAACCTCTTTTAAACATCTACAAGTAGTGTATAACAAAAATACTCAAGATTTCGAGAAGATAGATTCACTAAAACATGGAAGTAGCATTGCAGTGATAGGAAGGCTAGTAAAATCGGAAGGAGCAGGTCAAGATTATGAGGTTCAGGCTTCCTCTATTACTTTAGAAGGTGACTGTAGTGATGATTATCCACTTCAACCTAAGCAACATTCTCGTGAATTTTTAAGAGAAATTAGTTATCTAAGACCAAGAGCTAATTTATTTCAGGCTGTATTTCGTGTAAGAAGTATAGCTGCTATGGCAATTCATACATATTTTCAAGAGCGTGGTTATGTTTACCTACATGCGCCATTAATTACTGCTAGTGATTGTGAAGGAGCTGGGGAAATGTTTCAAGTCACTACTTTGGATTTAGATAAGGTTGCGAGTAATGGAAAGGTTGATTACAGCAAAGATTTCTT
>JAQXIG010000013.1 GCA_029007685.1 bacterium
AAAACATTTTGACTACCAACGCCATCTACTATCGCTTCAATCTCAAATACAAGATGATCATAATAATCAAGTCCTCGGACCACCTTAGGATCAATTACATAATCAATATCTAGGGCACTTAAATATTTTTGTACTTGTTCAAAACGATGTTTACTTTCTTCATTTAGATAATCAACAATTTTAGGTGCATTTTTCATAACATCTGTATTGGCATCCACTTTGCAATCTAAAATACGAAGTGGATTTTTCTCAAATCGACTTTGACAATCTTCACACATTTCATGAATATGTGGTCTAAAATAATCGACCAATGCTTTACGATAAGCATCACGCGACTCACTATCCCCAAGTGAATTAATATTGACTTTGATTCCTTGAAGACCAATCAATCTATAAATATTAACAGCCATAGAAATAACTTCAGCATCGATCATAGGATCATCTGATCCTATAACCTCAAAACCAAATTGTGTAAGTTCTCTATCTCTCCCAGATTGTGGTCTCTCATAACGATACATCGTACCATTATAATAAAGTTTAATCGGTTGCACTGCATCGCCATACATCTTATTTTCAATATAACTCCTAACGATGCCTGCCGTCCCCTCTGGACGAAGTGTCATGGATCGATCGCCACGATCAACAAAATCATAAGTTTCCTTAATAACAATATCCGTATTTTCTCCCACTCCTCGATGAAACAATTCACTTGCTTCAAAAATAGGAGTACGAATATAATCATAATGATATCTTTCACACACTGCATCAATCAAATTACTAACATATTTCCACCTTTTTGCTTCCATACCATAAATATCATGACAGCCTTTTGGTTTTATTATCATATCAATACCCTCACTTTCTTAAAAAATAAAAGGTGTCACCCAAAGGACGAACAATAAATTCGTGGTGCCACCTTATTTTACACTTGATTTCATTTAACGCAGAAATACGTTTCTCTTAACAAAAAGTGTCTTCATCGGCTTCCAATTAGGTATTCCCATCCCCATACCCTTTCTAAAAATTTTCCACCAACTACTCCTCTTTTCAAGAATATACTCTTATTATATACGAAACAAACTAAATTTTCAATAACTTTATTTCACCAATTGCTTTGAGCACTCTGTTTTCTTGGCTAATTCAATATGATAAGTAAATTTCTTTTCCTCATGATCTAAAAATTTTCTTTGAATCTCTAAATTGTCACATCCACTAAAACAAAAAGTTTCCAAGTTTTCACCCATTATACTAAAATTGCTAACCACTGGCTGATCCAATTTTAAACTAGATAAATCAGCGACCTCTAAATGAAACATCGTCGTAAAATCACCGGTTTCAATCGCATATTCTAACACAGAATCAGGACAATAATCTAAAATATCAACAAAACGAGCTCTAACATTAGATACAAACGATAAAAACTTCATAACCTGATCTGTATTCGTAAATCCTACCTTTAAAACTTCTATTTCAATACCAGATTCTGCTAAAGTTGTAAGAAACTGCATATTATTATAAAGATCATTATCATCTTCTAAAACATTACTGCTAATAGAAATAGAACAGTCCCTCAAATCAGAAAACTTCAGAAAATCCAAACTGGTTTCAGAATTAATTCGAGTACTTATAATACGGATATTATAATAGTGATCACTAAGCCCATCTAATGAAAAAGAGGATCCAGAATGATCAATTATCAAATCAATAATTTCATCTTCCGGTAATAAAATCTTAGTAAAATCAAATGTATGATAAGGATCTCGAATATAAAGAGTAGAAACCACATCTGTATAATCTACAATCTTATTATTCATATCCGAATATTGCAAAGATGTAATTCCATTTTCATTGTAACGATAAGCCTCAAAATAGAGTGTAGTAGCGTCACGATCATAATAAACTTGATAAGCATCTTCTTCTACATCAGATAAAATAGGATTATAATCGGTAACTAATTCTTCCTTTATACAAATAACTTTGGATTCTGAATCAGAAATTTCCTTTTCAAATCGTATACTACAAAAACCTAACAATGCTATAAAAGCAGTGCACTTTATTTTATTTATCATTTCATCTCACTCTTTCTTATATCTTTAATCTCATTATCAAACTCTTTATCAATCAAAAACTCGTGCATTTCCTCTTCTAAACTATTTATGTAAATTTCTTCAATACGATCTACTCGACAATTAGCCGCTTGAACAATAGCCTCCACTTTTTCAATCGCTTCTTCTAAAACATCATTCACAATAACATAGTTATATTTTGTTACTTCATTAATCTCATTATAAGCTGTTTGAAAACGTCCCATAATCTTTTCTTTACTATCTGTTTTTCGATTAATTAAACGTCTTTTCAACTCTCCTAAAGAAGGTGGCATAATAAAAATACATAACGCATCTGGAAGCATTTTTCTAATATTACTAGCCCCCTCTATCTCTATTTCTAAAATAACATCAATACCCTCATCCAATTTTTGCTGAATAAATTCCTTTGGTGTTCCATAATAATTACCAACATAATTCGTATATTCTAAAAAGTATCCTTCTTCTATTTTGGTTTCAAACTCTTCCTTCGAAATAAAATAGTAAGTCACATCAGGAATATCATTCCCCCTAATTGGTCTACTAGTAGCAGAAACACTCAACCAATAATGAGGATACTTCTGCAAAACTCCTTGAATAACACTACCTTTTCCAGCACCACTAGGTCCTGAAATCACCACTAAATTTCCTCGAGTCTTGGTCTTAATCACAACATCGCCTCCTTACGTATCACTCATTATAGTACAACATTAGAAAATATACAAGAAAAAAAAGAATCTAATCATCAATAGACTCCTTAACATCCTGAATCTTATCTTTAATTTCTTGATTAAAAAAATTCCACGTACAACGAATAATCAAATAAGCAGGTAACGCAATCGCCATTCCAATAATTCCAAAAAAGCTACTAAAGAAACCACCTAACATAATAACCACTACTGGGTTAATATTATTAGTTTTTCCATAAATAGTAGGGGAAATTAAATAGCCATCAATATTAGGAAAAATCAAAGTAATAATTAACGTCGAAATAAATAATGGTGTTGATATAGCACTAGCCGTAACTACCGCAACAATATTAGTAAATATTCCTCCAAAATAAGGAATTACCGTCGTAACACAGGCTAAAATCCCTAGTAATAACCAATTGGGATGCCCAACTATAAAGAATAAAAACGAATACTCAAAAAACTGAATAATCATGAAAATAGCCAAACCATGAAAATAATTTCCCATCTCCACATCTAACTGTTTCACGTAATGATACCATTTTTTTTGATACTTACGTAAAAAATTCTTAATCCAAAGTCGAATTTTATCCATATCCACCAGTAAATAAATTCCAACTACCAGAATAACGATAAAATTGGTCAAAAAGTTAACACTTTTGCCTAAAATATCAATCGTACCAGTAGAAATATAAGTTCCAAAATCTTGAATCATATTGTTGAGAGCTTCCAATATACTATTTTCCAGTCCACCTAATTTCAAATCAAACCTACTACTAACATCCGTAATCACTTGCGTAATAGTTTTTGTAAAAGAAATCAATTGTTCATAAACAACAGGAATCGTAAGTGAAATAAGTCCGATCAAAAGAAGGAACATAATCACAATCACCGTAGTAAGTGCTAACGATCTACGGACTCCTTTTTCTTCTAATTTCTTAACAAATGGATGCATAACGTACGCGAAAACAAAAGCAAGTAAAAACGGAAAAACGATCCCAATCAACCGATGAATTACTGCACTCCAATAATAAGACGTAGCAATAACAATATAGACAATAATCATTAACACCAAAATATTAACTAACTTATAATTAACCTTATTCTTTCTCATAAACTATCTCTCCAATAAAATAGTAACCGGGCCATCATTAATAAAATCAAGTTGCATATAACTTCCAAAAACTCCCGTCTCTACATCTACAAACTTCGCTAATTCATGATTAAATAAATCATATAATTCCTTGGCCTCTTTCCCATTTAAAGCTTTATAATAACTAGGTCGATTCCCTTTTTTGGTATTTGCATATAAAGTAAATTGCGAAATAGATAAAATACTAGCCCCCTCTATTTCTAAAATACTTTTATTCATAACCCCATTTTCATCATCAAAAATTCTTAAATGAACAATTTTTTGTACCAAATATTGAATCTGTTCCCAACTATCTCCTTCTGTAAAACTTACGAGTAGCAAAAGTCCTTTATTACTTTCTCCTACTATTTTTTGATTAACATAACATTTTGCCTGTAAACTACGTTGAACTACTACCTTCATTATTTCATCAACCTTTCTGTCTTCGCAACATAAGGTAATTTCTGAAGTTCCAAAAAGACTTTGTCTAATTGCTCCAAATTTTTAACAAATAAAGTCACTTCATATACCGTATCCACCCCACGAGTAACAGTCATAAACTTATCTACATAAACATTGAAAGATCCAAGTCTTTGGAGCATCTCTAGCAATTTATTATCAGTGGTATTGCAATGAACCAAAATGGTCGTTAAATATTGATCATGAGTTTCCTCGTTCCAAGAAACGTCAATA
>JAQXIG010000014.1 GCA_029007685.1 bacterium
ATGGAGATCGAGTGGGAATCGTTGATGAGAAGGGGCGTTATATTCCAAGCGATCATTATATGATTGCGATTATTCGTAGTTTGGTACCTGCTTCTGATAATAAAAAGATATTATATGATGTTAAGTGTAGTAAAGCTTTATCGGATGAGATTACTAGATTGGGTGGAACTGCCGTTATTAGTCGTACAGGAAACTCTTATACAAAGGCTGCTACTAGGGAAAATAATTGTATCTTTGGTGGTGAATATAGTGGTCATGTTTATTTTAGAGATAAATTTTTAGGGTTTGATTCTGGAATTTATGGTGGGCTTAGAATGCTTGAAATTCTTAGTCATACTGAGTTGACGATGAGCCAATTATTGGAAGGAATTCCTGTTTATTATTCGACTCCGGAACTTAAGATTGCTTCTACCGATACTAAAAAGATAGAAGTGGTTGAAAAAATAAAAGAATATTGCTTGGAACAAGACTATTCTGTTGTTGATATTGATGGGGTTCGTATTGAATTTGATGATGGCTGGGCTTTGGTCCGTTATAGTAATACTGGTCCTAATATTACTGCTCGTTTTGAAGGGAAGACTGAACAAGTTCGTGATCGATTACAAGATGAGTTTTTATCCTTAATTGATCAATATAATTTATAAAGAAACTGAAGAAAAGGATAAATATGGCTGATAGGCATTTGATTTAAATGGCACTTTGCTCCATGGTGAAAAAAATGTTTAGGATATGCTAAAGAGTCTATTCTTTCTTTGAGGCAACAAGAAAATGTGATGGTGTTGACGACTGGACGCAGTTTGTGTGAAATTAGATTGGTCTTTGATTTTGTTGATTTTGTTGATTTTGTTGGTTATCTCATTGCTAATGATGGAACGATTATTTATGATGCAAAAGAACATCTATTGCTTTATGTCAAAGAAATTGCTTGTGAAGAAATTGAATATGTTTCACTTCCTGATTATCAACCTAAAATGCAACAGATGAATGCTATTAGTGTGGTAGTAGTAAATTTACATGTTGGTATTCCTATAAAAGAATTGCAAAGTTGTATTGAACATATGGGGGAGTTCTTTTTTTATTCGTTTTTTTGACATGGAAGAAGTAATATGGTGTATGAAAGACTAATGTGACTCTAAAATGCGTAAAGATTGGACGGTTTTTTGTCAATAGACTGTCCAATTTCTTTTTTTTCTTTTATTTATCTGATATACTGGTGAAGGAGAGTGAAGACTATGGCAGCAAAATATGATGCAAGTTCAATAAAAATATTAGAAGGTTTGGAAGCGGTTCGTAAACGACCGGGAATGTATATTGGTTCTACAGATAAACGAGGTCTTCACCATTTGGTATGGGAAATTGTTGATAATGCGATAGATGAAGCAATCAATGGTTTTGGGAACTATATTAAAATTATTCTTCATAGTGATAATAGTGTTAGTGTAGAGGATCATGGGCGTGGTGTTCCAACAGGAATGCATGAATCTGGTAGAAGTACACCGGAAGTTATTTATACGATTTTGCATGCTGGTGGTAAGTTTGAAGAAGGAGGCTACAAAGTATCTGGTGGACTTCATGGTGTAGGTGGTAGTGTAGTGAATGCGCTATCTAAATGGATGGAAGTTACAATTAAACAAGATAAGAAGGAATATATGATTCGTTTTGAAGATGGTGGAAAAAAAATTATTCCACTTCGACAAGTTGGAACTACGGCTAGGACTGGTACTACCGTTCGTTTCTTGCCCGACGATCGTATTTTCTCGACTGTTCATTTTTCTTTCACGACGATCTGTGAAAGAATGCAAGAATCAGCTTTTTTGTTAAAAGGAATTACGATAGAGGTCGTTGATGAGGAAGATCAAAAGAGTGAAACCTATCATTATGAAGATGGGTTAGTTGCTTTTGCGCATTCTTTAAATGAGGGAAAAAAGGCTCTTCATAATGTGATTTCTTTTGAAGGTATTAAAGACAAGATGGAAATTGATATTGCGATGCAGTATACGGATTCTTATAATGAAACGATTGTGTCGTTTGTTAATAATGTTAAAACGATTGATGGAGGTAGTCATGAAGTAGGGTTTAAAACGGCATTAACTCGCGCATTTAATGATTACGCTAAAAATAATGGTTATTTTAAAGGGAAGGATAAAGCGTTTGACGGTAGTGATGTTAGAGAAGGGTTAACAGCTATTATTTCTTTGAAAATTCCAGAGGCATTATTGCAGTTTGAAGGACAAACGAAGGGAAAACTAGGAACTCCTCAGGCACGTACAGCAGTAGAGGCTTTGGTTAGTGAAAAATTGCAGTTTTTCCTAGAAGAAAATAAAAAAATTGCGACAGATATTGTGGAAAAATCTTTAAAAAGTAAAATTGCTCGTGAGGCAGCTCGTAAGGCAAGGGAGGAAGCTCGTAAAGGGAAGACAAAAAATTCTAAGGAGAGGGCGTTATCGGGAAAACTTTCACCTGCTCAATCCAAAGATAAAACACGAAATGAGTTATTTCTAGTAGAAGGAGATAGTGCGGGAGGTTCGGCAAAACAAGGGCGTGATCGTCGATTTCAAGCTATTTTACCGTTGCGTGGAAAAGTGATTAATACCGAAAAAGCACGAATGGAAGATATTTTAAAAAACGAAGAAATTAATACCATGATTTATACGATTGGAGCAGGGGTCGGTCCTAATTTTGTGGTAGAAGAGAGCGAATATGATAAAGTCATTATCATGACCGATGCCGATGATGATGGTGCTCATATTCAATGTTTACTTCTTACTTTCTTTTATCGATATATGAAACCATTAATTGAGGCTGGTAAACTTTATATTGCATTACCACCACTATTTTTGATCAAAGATGGTAAGGAACATATTTATGCTTATACAGCGGAAGAAATGAAACAGAAAGTAGCAGGTAAAAAATGTACGATTCAGCGTTATAAGGGACTTGGAGAAATGAATGCTGATCAGTTAGCGTAAACGACGATGAATCCTAGGACTAGAAGTTTGATTCGGGTTAGAATAGAGGATGCTCAACTTGCAGAAAAGAGAGTTAGTGTCTTGATGGGAGATCATGTAGAACCTCGTAAAAATTGGATTGAAGAAAATGTGGTTTTTTCCTTAGAAGATGATTTTCAGATTGCGAAGTAGGAAGATGATACATGAGAAATTGTAGTAAAGTTTTTCAAACTATTCATAAAAATAGTTTGAATATTTATGTTGCGATTAAGAAGAAAAGATTATCGCTTACTAAATTAGTAGAAGCAATTCAAGATTATCATGTAGATTCCATGTCGTTAATTTCTAGTGAATTTCAGCTTGGTTATTATTTGAGACAATATACAAAAATGGATTGTATTGATGAGGTAATTTCCTATAGTAATGATCGCTATTATCATTTAAAAGAAATACGTGATGTGGTAAATATGGATTTGATTGTAGATCAAATTATGGATAGTAGGACCTATGATTTGGTTTTTCAATTTTATTATACTAGGAAGTTATGGGAACTTATTTTTGGTTATCAAGATGATTTAAGGGAATTCTATGTTGGATTGTTAGAACATGAAAAGAAAAAAGTATTTGAACGGGTAATGAGAAATATTGATAATTATTACATTACTATGATTACAAAATAGGAAGTGAGTATCATGAAAAAGGTAAATGAAACAGAAATAATGGAGAAAATTTTTGATTATACGCTAGAGGATATCATGGGAGAGCGATTTGGACAATATTCTAAGTATATTATCCAGGATCGTGCTATTCCGGATGTTCGTGATGGTCTAAAGCCTGTTCAACGTCGTATTTTATATGGAATGTATCGTCAAAAACATACGTATGATAAGCCGTTTGTTAAATCGGCACGTTCGGTTGGAGATATTATGGGTAAATATCATCCACACGGTGATTCTTCGATTTATGATGCGATGGTACGTATGAGTCAATGGTGGAAACAATCGACTCCTTATATCGATATGCATGGTAATAATGGTTCGATGGATGGTGATAGTCCAGCAGCGATGCGTTATACTGAGGCTAGGCTTTCTAAAATTAGTAATGAGTTATTAGATGATATTGATTTTGATACAATTAGTTGGGCCCCTAACTTTGACGATAGTTTATTAGAACCAACCGTACTACCAGCTCGTTTTCCTAATTTATTAGTGAATGGAACTACCGGGATTTCGGCTGGATATGCTACTAATATCCCGCCTCATAACTTGGGAGAAGTCATTAGTGCTACTATTAAGCGAATCGATTCTCCACAATGTCATTTGGATACGATTATGGACATTATGAAGGGACCGGATTTTCCAACAGGTGGTATTATCGAAGGGATTGATGGGATTCGTAGTGCTTATGAAACGGGAAAAGGAAAGATCATTGTTCGCTCTCGTACTAGTTTTGAGGAAGAAAAAGGCAAAGTTTCTTTGGTTATATCAGAAATTCCATTTGAAGTTAATAAGGCCCAGTTGGTTCGTCGAATTGATGATATTCGTATTGATAAAAAAATCGATGGCATTGTGGAGGTTAGAGATGAGAGTGATCGTGAAGGATTACGAATTGCGATTGATCTTAAGAAAGATGCTAATCGTGAACTGATATTAAATTATTTATTAAAAAATACTGATTTACAGATTTCATATAACTTTAATATGATTGCGATCGATCATCGTCGTCCGAAACTATTGGGGATTCTTAATATTTTAGATTCTTATATTCTTCATCAAAAAGAAGTGGTTACTAGGCGAACAAATTTTCATTTACAACACGCTAATGAACGACTTCATATTGTAGAAGGACTTATTAAGTGTTTATCTATTTTAGATGAGGTGATTCGAGTAATTCGAGCTAGTCAAAATAAATCGAATGCGAAGGAAAATTTGCAACTTGAGTTTGGTTTTACTGAAAAACAAGCAGAAGCGATTGTAGTTTTACAGCTTTATAAACTGACGAATACTGATGTTACTTTATTAGAAGAAGAACTTCAAAATTTAAGAAAGGTGATCGCAGGATTGCGGGCAATCTTAGAAGATCCTGAAAAATTAAAAATGGTTATGAAAGAGGAACTTCGTAAAGTAAAAAAAGAATATGCTACACCTCGTAAAACAGATATAAAAGATGAAATTACGGATATTAAGATCGATACTACTGTAATGATTCCTAAGGAAGATGTAGTGGTGGTTGTTACGAAAGATGGATATATCAAGCGTACTAGTCTTCGTAGTTATCAAGCTTCTAGTGAAGACACGATGTTAAAAGAAA
Organism: bacterium; assembly: GCA_029007685.1. Lineage (GTDB taxonomy): Bacteria > Bacillota_I > Bacilli_A > RF39 > UBA660 > Alloscybalousia. The sequence goes on from JAQXIG010000014.1 coordinate 5,259, forward strand.
ATGATTATATTTTAGGTCTGTATGAAATGAATACGATGTATACGATTTTACTGTTTACGAATCTAGGAAATTATTTATATATTCCAGTTCATACTATTCCAGATTTAAAATGGAAAGATTTAGGAAAACACGTTAGTAATTTGATTAAATTAGAAGAAGAGGAAGAGATTATTTCTAGTATTCCGGTAGATGATTTTTCGAAAGCGTTTGATATTACGATTGCTACTAGTGGTGGGATGATCAAGAGAACTAGTTTGAAGGAATTTCAAGTTAGTCGTTATTCTAAGTCCATTCAATGTATGAAGTTGAAAGGAAATGATCGTGTTATTCAAGCCTTTGTAACGAAATATCCAGATATTTTTATTACTACTAGTGATAGCTATGGATTGTGGTTTTCCAAAGATGATATTCCGATTGTTGGTCTTAAGGCTAGTGGAGTGAAATCGATTGTATTAAAACAAGATCAAGTTGTTAATGTAAGTAATTTTGATTCTAACATTCATGAATATTTGTTGGTTCTTACTGATAAAGGTACTGGTAAACGAGTAAAATTAAGTGAATTTGAAAAAAGTACAAGAGCTAGGCGTGGATTATTGATTTTACGCGAAGTAAAGACTAATCCTTATGGTTGTGTCTCTAGTTTTGTGATTCATCACCGTGATTATATTGGAATTAAAAATCCAGATATTATGTTATTTAAGAATACAGAGATTCCTATTATGGATCGTTATTCTACTGGAAATATGATTTCTAAGCGTTCAATTATTGCAGCTTTTGTGGTTGCTTCATTAGTGAAAAGTGAACAATTGTTGACTGTAGCAGAAATGCATTCTACTGATTGTAATCTTTCTATTGGTGATGGGCTAGATTCGGCAGAAGGTACAAAAGTGTCTTTAAAAGAGATTGACGATCGATTAATGACTATTGATGAATTTTTGAGAGATTGAGAATATTTCTCTTTTTCTTTTGGCAACATTTGTCTAATGATGCATATATTTTATTAGGTGGTAAATATGTCTAAGGAAACGTTTAAGATGTTTGTACGTAGTAATCCAAGTTTGTTAGACTATGTTAGAAATGGACAAATGACTTGGCAAAGATTTTATGAAATGTATGATATGTACGGTGAAAATCATTCGATTTGGAATTCTTATATTGGAGTTAATGGCTCTAGTAATATAGCTAGTACTCCTGCTTCTACTTCTGGAACATTAGGAGACACTTCTTTAAAAGAACTTTTTAATATGGTAAAGAAAATGGATTTGGAAACGGTTCGTAGAGGAGTAGATGGATTACAGAAAGCGGTTGGTTTGGTTCAAGATTTAACCGCGACTAAAAAAGTCAACAACTATCAAGCAAGACCTCTTTATCAGCATTTAGAGGATTAATATGAATATAGAAACACAAATTAAAATTAGAAATAATC
>JAQXIG010000015.1 GCA_029007685.1 bacterium
TAAAAGAGAAAAGAAAGCTTATCAATCAAATCCAGATATAAAATTAGAATTAACTAAAAATAATATTGAATTAGTACCCTTAACAGAAAAGTATGTTAAGGGTTTTAATAACTTAACTAAAGATTATAAAAAAGAACATGAAGAAAGAATGAAAACTGAAAGAGAGGATAGAAAAAAGACATTTAAGCAAATGTTAGATAGATCTAATAATGTAATAGCTGATGAATTAATGTTTACAGCGACTAATGAGTTCTTTAAAGATATGACAAGAGATGATATAAAAGAATGGGCTGATACTTGCATGGAATTTGTTTATAATGATTTAGGTTATAAGAAAGAACAAATTCTACATGCCACAGTTCATATGGATGAAAAAACACCTCATGTTCATTGTGTAGTAGTTCCTTTAATTAAAAAATATGATAAAAGAACTAATACTGAAAGATATACTATTTCTAAAAAACAATATATAAGAGATAAGATACACCTATCAGAGTTACAAGATAAATATCATAAAAGATTAACTGATAAAGGTTATGATTTAGAAAGAGGTATTAAAGGTAGTGATAGAAAACATATTAAAATTAAAGAATATAAAAAAATAAATAGAGAACTAGAACAAAAAATAAATGTTAGATCTGATAGACTTACTAAAGAGTTTGAGAAACTAGATAAAAGAATGGAATCTTCAAAGAGTATTCCATTTGATAAAAAGCATGTCGTTATTGATAAAGATACTTTTGATACAATGAATAAAGTAATTAATGAATCTAAAAAAATAAAGGAATTAGAACCTAAAATAAAGCAAGTTTTTAACGAAGTTAATAATTATGCTGATAGTTATAAATCTTTAGAAAAAGAAAACCAAAATATTAAAAAAGAAGTTAAATCATTAAAGAGTAAAAATGAAAAATTAGAAACAGAAAATAGAAACTTACAAAATATAATAAAATATATACTTGAAAAGATTAAAATGTTCTTTAGAAATATATTATTAAGGGGAAATGAAACTTCTAAAGACTTAGCAACTCAAGAAGTAAAAGATTATTATGACTATGGAGATTTTCAGCAAGAAGATATTATTGATGTAGCTAGAGGAACAACAAAAGAAGATGAATTATTTGATTATGCCTATGTGCCAGATTATCATAAGGCTAATAGTGAAGATATAGAAGATGATTATGATATGAGTTTATAAAAAGTGTTAAATTTAGCCAAATATATATGAATAATCTCAAAATATGGTATAATTATAATGTAAGGATGTGATATTAATGAACGAAAATTATGAAACTGAAAATCAATCAAAACCATCAATACAAACTAAACAAGATGCTCAAAGAGTTCAAGAACAATTACTTGAAAAGAAAACTCAAGTTATAGAAGATGCACCTAAATTATCTTTATCAATTAAAAACGCACCATTTTATTTAGGATCTTTGTTTGAACAAGATGGAACTCCAAAAGGAGATTTTATAGTTACTGATAGATTTAAAAGAAAAGTAGTGTTTGCCTTTAAACACCCACATCGTAAATCTACTACTGGTGAAATGTATTTTGGTGAGCTAACTGATGGAAATTTATTTAATACAGCTCCAAATGAATATTTAATTCAAGCAACACCTACTTTTTTAACTGATGAAGAATTAGAATATTTACGTTCTCATCGTAGATTAACTAAAATGATTGGTAATACTGAAATTGAGTTTGTTCCTCCAATGTTACAAAGAGATGATTATCCAGCAAGAGTTGAAAAATATAGAGAAAGAATTGGAGAATCAAGAGCAAAAGTTCAAGAATTAACTGATATTATACAAGAAATAGAAAAATTAAAACCAAGACTTCCTATGGGAACATATGAAGTTATGATAGAACAACCAGAAGAAGTTGAAGAAAAACATGATAAACCAGGATTTCCAAACAGATAGGAGATGTTTACATGGAAAGAGTTAAGTACAATATTGCTATACAAACATATATGGAAGTGTTTGACTATTTAATAACTAACAACCTTTTTGTTTATGATTCTGGTAGAGATTTTTTATCATCAAGAATAAAGATTGATGAGTACGGTTTTGTTGAGGAAACTCAAGTTAGAAGAGGAGTTTGGGATGAAGAACATCCTAATCAAAAAAGAGTGCCTGCACTTAGAGTACTTAAAATTATAACTGATATTATTGATGATTTACTTTTAAAAGCAAATGTTCCAACTAGTCCAGATGCTAGATATGCTTATATTCATGATTTAAAAGCAAAAATGAGTGGACAAAAAAGTTATTATTCTTCTTATCAAGAATTATTAGATATATTTAAAAAGGTATATAATGGTCAAGAATTAATGTATAGTACTGATGGAAAAATTATTGATCTTGCATTATTAAGATATAAACAAGTTGCTGATAAATTTTCAAAGATGACATCACTTGAAAAAAGAACTGTTGAATGCTATGCAAAATTAGAAGAAGAACTTGTTGGTTATACGGCTAATTTATTGCTTGTTGATGAATATGGATATCAATTAGATGATTTACATAGAAGAACATATGATGGTCATGATTCTAGTGTGAAATTTGCTAGTAAAGATACTGAAGTTGATTGGGATACATTTAAAGAATGCATTACAGATAATTATGCATATTTGGAAGAAGAAGGAAAACTTGATTTACACGGAACATTTAGTCCTTGGGATGAAAATCCTTATAAGTCAGAATTAGGCTTGGATGGAATGACAAAATAAGACTATAATTCCATTATAGTAACCCACTACGCTATTGGCATAGCCAATAACAGTGGGCAAAGGGAATTTCCCTTTTGAAACCCAAATAAGCGACAAAACTACAAACTAATCGTAAGTAGTAATGTCGCCTTTTTTATTGCAACTTACGTTTTATAAAAAAGAAAGAATACTATCGCCACTTTCATTTACTATCGTAAACAAAACGTGCCACGTATTCTTTATAAAAAAATAACCTTAATACAATAAATGTACTAAGGTTATTTTCTTTTTTGAAATAATGCACTATCAAATGATGGATATTTTGATTTATCAAATTTTTCTAAGTTTGGTCTAATCATAGGAATTATTTCCTTTAATCTATCTAATATTTCATCATTAGATATTTCTTTCTTTTCTATCTTAGCTAATTCTAATTTATCAATTAAATCAGCAATACCACCTTTAACAGCAAAATCTACTTTTCTTCTTTCTTCGATATCTTCTAATACATCAAAATAAAACTTTTCATAACTTTGTATTTGTTTTTGATAATCAGCAGTAGATCGTTTACTAGATAAATCTTTACCCCAGTTAATATCTAAATCATTATATCCAGCAAGTTTCATTAGATCAACCATGCTTAAATCTAATGCTTCAGCAATTCCTTTTAAATATAAAACATTTGGTTTTAATCTTTTACCAGCTTCGATACGAGAAACTTCAGCACAATCCATATTTGCTTGTCTTGATAATTCTCTTTGCGAAATACCCTTTTTCTCTCTTGCTTTTGTTATTACTTTACCTAATTCAGTAGTCTGTTTTTTCATCTAATACCACCTCAACTGAATTAAATATAACACAAAATGATGAGAAAGTCAACAAAATTGTATTTATTGTGTTGACAAACTCAATATATAATGATATACTCAATTTGAAATTGATGTAAAACTCATCAATAAGAAAGGAGGAACAGAGATGAATGAGATTAAAACACCTAGACATTTCAAACCATAAGATATGGAAAGATAAAAACATCAAACCTGAAGCAAAAGAAATATATGCTTATCTATTTGCAGAGGGATTTGAAAGAACTATCTCACATATAAGTATTGGAAGAATACAAAGGGAACTTAAAAGTATAACCAATATCGGATTTAGAAATAATCTTAACATATTAGAAAAAAATAATTATCTAGTTTATAAAGAATACGATACAGGATTATACGAATATCACATTTACTAGAATGATAGAATCACTAGTAAATACAGGTACAGTAAATGTTCGGAGATTTATGTTAGTACCTTTTCTATAAGATATATAGAATAAATCAAAATAATATCTATAGGGGAAGATATAAAAAATCCCCTTAGGATATTATTGCTCAAAATTGGGAATGGAAAAGCCCATATTTATTAGATAGGAGAACTATTATTATATTAGATTGTGAATTTATCATGACTCCAAGAATATTATTTAATGATAGGAATTTATCTAAAACAGATTGTAGTGTTTTAGGTCTTATCATTTCACTTACCTTAAAAAATGGATATTGTTATGCGAGTAATGAGTATTTAGCAAACTATGTAAAAGTTTCAAAGAGAACAATTAGTGATTCATTGTCTAAAATAAAACGATTGAAATATATCATAGTAAAATATGAAAATAATAATCGTAGAATATATCTTAATACTGAAAAGATACCAACAAAAGTTGCGAACCAAGTAGCAAAAAATTGTAATGATATGGTAGCAGAAACTTGCGACCATAATATAAATAATAAATATAAAAATGAATATAAAAAGATAAATAAATTTAAACGAGAAGGAATTGTACCTTATTGGATGGAACATCCTGAAGTATGTAAAAGTAGTGATGCAAGTCTAGAAGAACAAGCAGAAATGCAAAAAGCAATAGATGAAGTTATAAACGCAATAGATAAGTTATAACAAGAAAGGAGAAGATGTCTATGAAAGGAGTATTTAATTTATAATTAAAGAAAAGGGGGTAAATAGAAAATGGAGGTAGTATATAATGTAAAATATAAATTTAAGAACAATGAAAATAAAACTAATGAAGAATTAAAAGAATTATTTAATAGGAAATTGTTAAATATCATTATAAAACTAGAAAATCAAGAATTAAGATTAAATAATTCGTAATAATGATATATAATATACTTGTATTTAAAATTATTCGTAGTTGTTCCAATGTATTGGAGGAATGGCTATGATAGAAAAGGTAGGTGTATATTGTAGATTATCTGATGAAGATAGAGATAAATTAAATAAAACTGATGATAGTGATAGTATAATAAATCAAAGAAGTATGTGTTTAAAATATGCCAATCAAAATGGTTGGGATGTTGTAGATATATATTCTGATGATGATTTTTCTGGAGCAGGAACTTATAGACCAGATTTTGAAAGACTTATAAATGATTGTGAAAATGGTAAGATTAA
>JAQXIG010000016.1 GCA_029007685.1 bacterium
TACGCCAGGTCCTGAACTTGTAACAGGGCCAACGGTTGTGACTCCAGTTACGCCAAGTCCTGAGCTTGTAACAGGGCCAACGGTTGTGACTCCAGTTACGCCAAGTCCTGAGCTTGTAACAGAGCCAACGATTGTAACTCCGGTTGCCCCAAGTCCTGAGGTTTCATTTCCAACTGGAGAATCTATAGAAACAGAAAAAATTAATGTTGAACAATTATAAAAGATACAAAAATGTGTCTTTTTTCTTTTTTTCTTTCATATGATTAATTGTAGAAAGGAATGATAAAATGAATATGGAAACGCTTAAAGTTTCATCTAAATCTAATCCTAATAGTGTGGCAGGAGCACTTGCAAATGTTTTCCGTGAAAAAGGAAGTGTTGAAATACAAGCTGTTGGAGCTGGAGCTTTGAATCAAGCGATAAAGGCTATTGCGATTGCTAGAGGATTTGTTGCTCCATCTGGAAAAAATCTAGTATGTATTCCAGCGTTTACTGATATTACGATAGATGGTGAAGAAAGAACGGCAATCAAACTAATTGTAGAAGCTATTTAATAAAGTTTTTTAATAAATTATATGAATTTATAAAGCACATTTAAAATGTGCTTTTAGAATTTTAGAGTTTCTATTTTTTGAATTTCCATCTCATTTGATGGCTCTTTTTTTCTTGAATTTTGAATTGTTTTTCTCTAGAATAGGACTCATTGGACCGTGAAAATATAAAAATGCTTTTCACTATGTAATCAAATTTGTTTCTGATACTCAATTAGAGCAAGCAGTATTGAATTTTGTTCATTATTTACAAAAATATCCTAAAGATTTACTTGTTATGAGATGTGCTCATTAGACTTGGAAAGTTTGAGGAAGCAGATTTTGTATTTAATAATTCTAAAGTGCTGCTATTGTCTAAAGAAAAGGCTTTGTTGATGCAAAGTAAGTTATTTAGTTCACAACAAAAATACAAGAATTGTCTTGAAATTTTGATCGATCATTTTGATCTTTTTGAGAGAAATGATTGGGCATGTACTGAACTACTTATTTTATTTTTAGAAGCAATTAGGGTTGTGATTGACTAATAATTATAGTGATTGTGGTTTTGCATATACAATAGATTTGATTACCAATTATAATGAGAAAACGGCTATTGTACAAATCTGAAAGGTATATTTGGCTAACGATGGAATTCCTCTCTTTGTTTTTATCTTGATTTTTCTATTGAAGATATCTATTATCAGCTTAGAAATTTGTTACCTATTGGAGACAGGGGTTATTATAGTATTATAAAAAATGTATATGTGTGTCTATATCATAACTGTGGAGTAGTAAATATCCAATCTGTAAACTCTTTTAGAGTTGTTACCTTTCCAAAATTGAATTGATATGATTGTGATGTATCTGGATGAAAATCGAGAAGGTATCTGTTATATTGATTTTACTTCAGTTGTAGAAGAAGAAATGGTAAAAGTAAAAAGAATAAGTCGAATTGATAAATTTCATCAAAGATATTCTAATTATGGTTGATTAGTTATTCTTTTTTGCGTATAATAAAATTGTTAAATCGATAGGGAAGACCAATAATAGTCATTTTATTGATAGAGACTTAGTGGTTGGTGAAAACTAAGGTAAAATCTATTTAATCTATCTTCTCTGAGACTTTAATTGAGTCCGGCTAAAACCGTTATATAAATTAAGTGAGTTAGAGGATGGTACCGCGATTGATCGCTCCTTAAGTGGTATCATTCTTTTTGATTTTGTGGAGGATTTATGAGAAATATTTTTGTTGTGTTTAATCAATGGTGTTATCAGTTTGTGACTAGGATTGAAAATAGATTTAAACAGTTTGGTTATGAAGTAATACTTCCTAATTTTTTTGATGATCTTTTTTTAGAAGACAAGATTAAGAGTGATCTGATTCAAGAGGGTTATATTCATTTTTTTAAAGAGAGTTTCAGCATATTACAGAGTATGAGTAAGGATAGTGAAGTGTTTTTATTGCTTAATATGGATAAGGAAAGAGATGATGTTTTTTTTCTAAATTGTATTGTTGATAGTATACTTTTAAAAATGCATGATTCTTATTCATTAAAGTATCCTATTTTTTTAGAGTATGATGCCTTTTCTAAGGTTTCTTTAGAAAAGTACTTACATCATTGTTTTTCCATTGATAATTTCATGAACATAAAGGATTATAATCATTTATATTTGAAAGTATCTATGATTGTGAAAAGATTATTTAGTGATGAAGTCTATAAATTAGGAAATTCTGATATTAATCAGTTAAGAAAAATTTCTGATAGTTTAGACCCAGGCAATGTCCGGACTTTTACATGATATTGTTGAAAAGAGGGATATTATTTGTAAAGATTTATTAGAGATTGATTTTAATCAATAAATTGTAGAGGTTTTATTTATTGTTACTAATTCGAATGTGATATCACCTATATGATTCAAGAAGAAAAGTTGGGTTGGTATGATTGTGAAATTGATTCTGTTATTATGACTGAAATTTATGAGGTTAGTAAGTTAAAAGAAATGTATATGGCGAATCATTATCATTCTGAAAGATTTGCATTATTATTACAAAAAAACAGTAATGGTTTTATCATACATATTGAAATCAATTTATAAAATTAAGAGAGATAAATGAGGAGAGGGAAATAATGTTAGATATTAAATTTGTGAAAGAAAATAAGGATAAAGTATGTGCAAATATTAAGAAAAAATTTCAAGATCAAAAACTTCCGCTTGTTGATGAGGTAGTGGAAATTTATGATAAAGTGTGTAGTTTAAAATTAGAAGGGGATCAGCTTCGTGGTGAAAGGAATCATATTTCTAGTGAAATAGGTTCTTTGATGAGAGAAGGGAAAAAAGAGGAAGCAGAAGGATTAAAGACTAAAGTCGTTGCGATTAATGAAAAATTAGTTGATTTAGAAAAAGAAGAGGAAGAGTTAAATGTTATTTTAAAGGCTAAAATGTTAGTGATTCCTAATATGATCGATGATTCTGTTCCAGTTGGGAAAGATGATAGTGAAAATGTCGAGATTGAGAAGTTTGGAGATCCTGTAGTACCAGAATTTGAAGTACCATATCATGCGGATATTTTGGCAAGGATCAATGGATTAGATAAAGATAGTGCAGGTAGAACTTCTGGGAATGGGTTTTATTATTTAATGGGAGATGCTGCTCGAATTCATTCAGCTATGATTAGTTATGCAAGGGACTTTATGATTGAGAAGGGATTTACTTATTGTATTCCACCATTTATGATTCGAAGTGATGTTGTGAACGGGGTTATGAGTTTTGCTGAGATGGAAGCTATGATGTATAAGATTGAAGGAGAGGATTTATTTTTAATTGGAACTTCAGAACATTCTATGATTGGTAAGTTTAAAGGGCAAATTGTGGATGAGGCAGCTTTGCCAATTACGATGACTAGTTATTCACCTTGTTTTAGAAAAGAAGTAGGGGCTCATGGTATTGAGGAAAGAGGAGTATATCGTGTTCATCAATTTGAAAAACAGGAAATGATTGTTTTATGTAAACCAGACGAGAGTATGGATTGGTATCGTAAGATGTGGTCTTATACGGTTGAATTTTTTAGAAGTTTGGATGTTCCGGTTAGAACTTTAGAATGTTGTAGTGGAGACTTGGCTGATTTAAAAGTAAAATCATGTGATATTGAAGCATGGAGTCCAAGACAACAAAAATATTTTGAAGTGGGATCCTGTTCTACTTTAGGAGATGCCCAAGCTAGGCGACTTGGTATTCGTACTAAGGGTGAAAAAGGTACTTATTTGGTTCATACATTAAATAATACAGTGCTGGCTTCTCCTCGTGCTTTGATTGCTTTTTTGGAAAATAATGTTCAAGAGGATGGCAGTATTTTAATTCCTAAAGCACTTCAACCATATATGGGAGGCAAGGAAGTTATTCGTTGAATTCTTTATAACATTCAATCTAACAATGTGTAGAATGAATAGTATGATTGATTGATGCTGAATTGGGCACATCTTCCTTAGAGGTATTTTATAATTGTAATTTTGAGCTACTTGTTCAATCTGAGAAAAGAAGAGTGTGGTTGAAAGAAATTTTTGGAGAATGATTTTGCAGTTTCTCCTAAATTTGGTTAGCAAAGTTTCATTACTTATGATGATAGGTATTGGGCATTCTTCTTCCTTGTTATGTTTATGCTTTCTTTTTGAAAAAACCGCAAGAGGTATAGTCTGAATTTTATCTATGATAGAAAACTAAGTCTTTTTTTAGATTTTTGCTGTTATGGTTTTCTGTTTTTTCATTATTTCTAATAAAATATTCAGTCTGTAGTATTTAAAAATCAGTATTTGTATTTATTTTTGGTATTTTGTTCATGTTTTTTCCATATTATTTTATTAAGATTAAGTGAAAAGGAGGGAAAATCAATATAGAAATTAAAGTGATTGGCTCTAACTGTAGTAATGGAATGAAACTAAAAAAAGAATTGAAACGTGCCATTGATAGTAGTGACTTAGAAATTTATATGTGTGAATTAAATGATCCTAAATATCAAGAAAAGTATCATATTCTTAATGTTCCTGCACTTGTGATTAATGATACAGTAATTAGTGAAGGAAAAGTACTATCAGAGCGAGAGATTACGAAAATTTTTGTTAGAAGTTGTTTAGAGTAATGTGGAAATAGCTAAATTTATTTGGCTATTTTTCTCATTTTTTCAGAAACTTAAAAAAGATTACATTATTTTTATCATTGTTTGTGTTTATCAACAGTTGATGAGGTTAATGATTTTCACGATTGTTAATGGAAAGATCGAAATGCTTCCTTGGGGTTGTTTTTCTTATCTAAAAGTGTCAAGTCGTTCAAAATAATCGTTCGTTTTTTCTTTCGTTTGTGTTACTATAGGTAGTAGGTGATATTATGAGTGATGTAATGACAGAATTAATTGATATCTTAGATGAAAATGGTAATTTAACTGGTCAGACTACTACCAAGGAAGAAATTTATAAAAATGGTTCTTGGCATCGAGCTGTTCATATTTGGGTAATTAATGATGAAAATGAACTTTTGGTACAAAAGCGAAATCCAATGAAGAAAACTTTTCCTAACTTATGGGCTATTTCAGCAGCGGGCCATGTTACTTCTGGTGAAACTAGTTTAGAGTCTGGGCTTCGTGAATTAAAGGAAGAGTTGAATATTGATGCAACTAGTGACGAACTTGAATATTTATTTACTATTAAAAGAGAACAACCTTATATGGGATCTTTCATTCGGGTTTTTGATGATGTTTATTTAATTAGGAAAAATCTCGATGTTAATAAGACAAAATTACAAGTAGAAGAATTAACTGATATTAAATATGTGTATTATGAATACCTAGAAATGATTTTTAAGAATGGAGATAGTGGTTATGTACCTTATACGCAAGAACATGAAAAATTATTTCAATTATTAAATGATCGATATCAACTAGAAGTAATATAGATGTTTTTTGGTACTTACTTTTCTCGTCTTTATGTTTTTCATTTTACAAATATATAAATTTTTGTTATACTGATTTATGTTAGGAGAATAGAATATGGGAATGAAAAGGAATATCATATTGGCAGTTTGTGGTTTTTTTTGTGTTTTTATAGGTATTGTGTTAGGTGTTGCACATGCTATGCAAGATGATAAAAAGCAAAATGATGAGGCTATTAGTAGTGTTTTGCGTTATTATCAAAAATTAGAAGTAGAGGCCAATGCCTTTAATGAAAAAAAAAAAGAATATGCTGAGATTGTTTTAGGTGATCTATATGATGAATCGGTTTTAGAAGAATATTCTAATTGGATTCAAACAATTGTTGATTATCAAGAAATTGTGGATGCTATTGTAGAAATTTCTCAACCACTAAATCAGTTATGTAATCAAACTTACGGTGATAATGATGCTAATAATGCCTGTAAAAGTTATCAAATATCTTATGAAACCTGTATGAATTACTTTGTAAAAGATATTGAGGAATTTAATACTTTTATTGATTCCTATTTAGCAAGATATTCTGATACTGCTATAAAAAGGTATGAGTTAGATTCTAATAAATATTATTATATTGATGTAGATTTGGATGGAGAGTTTGTTGGTAAAAATTAAAGTAGTGAGGGAATTATATGGCTAAAAATAAAGTGATGAAGAAAAAAAAGAAAATTAATTTAAATATTAAACGTGTTTTCTTGTTGGTTTTATCTATTTTTGTGATGGGGTTATCTGTTGGGATGTTTTTGTTGTATGGTCCTTATAGTTGGTTTCGTGAGCGATGGATTACGACTGCTATGACGACTATGAGTCATCAGTATTTGGCTACGATGTTATTTGATAATGATACGATTCAAGAAGTTTTGGCTAGAAATAAGACAATTGAACCAGAGGAAGATACGAATCCTAACTTAATTAATACAGAGGATATTAATACTACTAAGTATAGTTCTAAGTATGAGAAGCAAATTTTGGAAAATGTGAAAGCGGATGAATTGTACCGATTAATAGAGGTTAGTGGGACTGGATATCGTGGTTATTTAGTAGCTATTTATGATCCTTCTAAAGTTAGAATTGCAACGACTTCCAAATTAGGAACTACTGGTCAATCAGTTCAGGTAATTGCGAAAAATAATGATGCAGTTGTTGCTATGAATGCTAGTGGTTTTTTTGATCCAGATTGGAATAGTAACGGGGCGATTCCTCATGGTACGGTTATTAAAAATGGTAAAATTGTCTATGATTATGAAGATGCTAGAGTTGGAGGCGGATTCATTGGTTTTAATGAGGATCATGTTTTAGTCCTTGGAAGATTTTCCAAATATGATGCTATTAATAAGTATAAATTGCGAGATGCTATTGAATTTGGTCCTTTCTTAATTGTTAATGGAAAAGCTGCCTTTGTTCAAGGTGATGGTGGATGGGGATTAGCGCCTCGTAGTGCCATTGGACAACGTCAAGATGGAATTGTGTTATTTTTAGTTATAGATGGTCGTGGAAGAAATAGTTCTATTGGTTGCGGTATGGTTGAGCTTACTGAAATTATGCAAAAGTATGGTGCTTATAATGCTGCTAATTTAGATGGTGGTTCTTCTAGTGGGTTAATTATTAATAATGAGATTATTAATCATCCAACTGCTGGGGGACAAAATGGACTTAGAAATATTCCAACAGCTTGGATTGTGTCAGAGTAAGTGTTGTTAGTCAAAACTCTAATTGAAAATTTGATTTCAGTTGGAGTTTTTTGATTAAATTTATGATTTATATTCTTTTGTTTTGCAAAATGTTATATAATAAAAATATAGTTAGAAAAGAGTGGATATTATGAAATATAGAATTATGGATGGCAATGAAGCATGTAGTCATGTTTCTTATCACTTTACAGAAGTAGCAGGGATTTATCCGATTACTCCTGCTTCTCCTATGGCTGAGCTAACAGATCAATGGAGTAATAGTGATAAGAAAAATTTCTTTGGAGGTCGTGTGAACGTTGTAGAGATGCAGTCAGAAGCTGGGGCAGCTGGGATGGTACATGGATCTTTGCAGGCTGGCTGCCTCACTACTACTTATACGGCTAGTCAGGGATTGTTGTTGATGCTTCCTAATATGTATAAAATAGCTGGAGAACTGTTACCTGGAGTTATTCATGTGGCTGCTCGTTCTATCGCTACGCATGCCTTATCCATATTGGGGGATCATCAAGATATTTATGCAGCTCGAATGACTGGTTTTGCACTTCTTGCTTCTAACTCTGTTCAACAGGTTATGGATTTAACAGGGGTTGCACATTTAGCTGCTATCCAGGGGAAAATTCCTTTTCTTCATTTTTTTGATGGTTTTAGAACGAGTCATGAATTACAAAAAATTCGATTAATTGATACTGATCAGATGAAGGACTGGATTGATCAGGACCGTTTGGAAGAATTTAGAAAAAGGGGACTACAACCTAGTAATCCTGTGACACGTGGTACGACTCAAAATGATGATATCTATTTTCAATCAGTGGAAGTAAGAAATCGTTATTATGAACAATTACCGGATATAGTAGAAGAGTATATGCAAAAAGTCAATCAATTGACAGGGGAAGACTACCATCCTTTTAATTATTACGGAGATCGTGATGCTACTAAGGTTATTGTAGCTATGGGATCTGTTTGTGAGACTATTAAGGAGACGATTGATGCTTTACAGTTATGTGGGGAAAAAGTAGGATTGGTAGAAGTACATCTATATCGTCCTTTTTCTAGAAAATATTTTCTTAAGGTATTTCCTAATAGCGTTCAAAAAGTTGCTGTTTTGGATCGAACGAAAGAGCCTGGTAGCTTAGGGGAACCTCTTTATTTAGATGTGGTTGGTGTTTTACGTGATGATTTCCCTGACCTTAAGATTATTGGTGGTCGTTATGGATTATCTAGTAAGAATACAACTCCTCGTGATATTGCAGCTGTTTATGAGTTTTTGGATCAGTCAGATTGTTTTACTAATTTTACAATTGGTATTTGTGATGATGTTACGAATCGTAGTTTAGTAGCAAAGGATATTGATCTATCTTTAGAACAAACGGAGTTTTTGATTTATGGCTATGGCTCTGATGGTATGGTTAGTGCTTGTAAGGATCTTATGAAAATAACGGGTGAGTTTAGTAATGCTTTTGTTCAGGGATATTTTCAATATGATTCGAAGAAATCTGGAGGATTGACAAAATCACATTTGCGTTTTGGAAAAGATCCTATTCATTCTACGTATTATGTGGAACATCCTAATTTAGTTATGTGTACCAAAGAGTCTTATTTGAAACAGTTTCAGATGTTAGATGGAATTTCACAGCAGGGAACTTTTATTCTTAATACTTCTAAGTCTAAGGATGAAGTATGGGGACTCCTTTCTGCTCATGATCAGGCTATTATTAGAGAAAGAAAAGTTCAATTCTATATTGTGGATGCTTTTAAGATTGCCAAAGAGGTTG
>JAQXIG010000017.1 GCA_029007685.1 bacterium
ATACTGTAATATAAATTGAACCGCCGTATACCGAACGGTATGTACGGTGGTGTGAGAGGGAGAAATTAAATAAATTCTATTTAATTTTCTCTACTCGATTTGCTTTTGTTATCCAAATGCGGAAAGTTTCGTTAACAATATTAATTCACAACCATTTCTAATATCGGTATCAATTACAATTTCATTATTTTTATAAAACTTGCTATTATCTTTATTGAAGATTTCATACTCTAGTTTAGGATCTAAGGTGATTCCAGTTAAGTCCGTAATTGATTTTAATATTATTTTTTTTATTTTCCATATGATTTCATTTACTGGTATAAAAATATCAAATTTTCTATCTAATTCAGGAATTGTTAGCTTAATTAATACTTTATTTTCCATTGATATCCTCCTCATCCTCGGTTATAAAATCGATGCATCGGCATAAGCTTCCGCTGTTTTCACTTATATAATATCCCATATCATTTTTAAATTCTTGTGTCATTTCTTTGGTTATGGTAGATAAACGGAATAATCCTTGATCTGCTAATCCTTTTCCAATCCAAATGCCTTCATTTACACTAAAGATACCATTAAACCATGATTCAAAATTATATGCTTTTATTTTAGCTACATCATCTATAGCAATGATACTAACTTTCTCGTATTCTTTGATTAATTGTGTTAATTTTACTAATTTGCTCGTGTCTTTTATTTTGCTAACAAACTTGTTTAGGCCATAAATCATGATTATTCCTTTATCTTGACTTTTTTCATCTATTCTTTTTTGAAGATTATTGATTTGTGTTTCTAGTTGTTCTTCTAGATCGTCTTGATAATAGTTGGGATAATCTAGTGTATCTAAATTGAGTGATTTCATAGTGTCTATGATGATAAGATTATCATGGATGGTTTCTTTTAATAAGCTTAATAAGCTTCGAATAAATTTTTCGGTATTAGTGATTTTATTGGCAGTAATGATGTTTCCTAAATTAGCTAAGAAGTTGACTTTTATGATTTCTAGCTCTTTTTTACTAATTCCAATTGGAATGTTTTCTAGTGTGATTTTCTCTGTATCTTTTACATTTTGATATTTTACTATTTTGGGTAGAGTTGGAATTTGTTGGGCTTTGATTGGATTATTATCGTTTTGCTTATTGATAAAGTCTAATAAAAATTGATTTAATTCTGTTTCATTGTTTAAGATACTAGCTGTTTGAAATTCGTGAATTACTTCGTGTTTTACTAGTCCTCTGCCTTCCGTTTCACGTGGAACGACTTTCGTTTTCATTCCAAAAATGGCTGTATAATCACTAGCATCTTTTAATTTGAAAGCATAAGTATTACGGCAGTTTTGGCTAATTTTAGATGGAATCGAATTTATGGTATTGCAAGTTAAAAGAAAGACAATTCCATAGCGTTCAGAATCACGAATTAATTCTGGTAATTCTTCATAGATGTTGGGATTGCTTTCGTAGATAGAGGCATAGTTGTTTAAGATGACAACTTTTAGTGGTAGTTTGTTAGGGTTGTTGGTATTGTAATTTTTATATTCTCCACCATAGTCTACAAATAGTTTTTTGCGCGTTTGTAGTTCTTCTTTAATTAACTTTAATAGATTACTGTATTTTTCATCATCGGAGGCAAAGACCATGCCACCTACTTGAGGAAGTTTCTGATAACGTCGTAATGATTCAGAACCATAGTCTATGATGTAATAATTTATTTCACTTGAGCTATGATTTTTGGAAGTAGAGTAAATTAGAATGTTTAATAAATTTTCTTTTTCACTGCCATCATTACCGTAAATAATTGTATTTCCATCTTCTAATAGGTTGTATACGACTAATCCTTGATCTTGTAGTTCTGGGGCATCATATTCACCTAAGATAGCTGATACTTGATATGGCGTGGTAGTAATTTGATACTTTCTTTCTAAGTCTGATACTAGAATTATTGCAGGAATATTGTCGAGCCATAATTTTCGAGCTTTTTTGTTTACTTGATGAGCCGTTTGAATAATGGTATTCATGATGGCTGCTAGTTGTTCTCCTTGAGGTTCTATTTTGATACCATTCGATGCTTGAATACTTTTGATCGGTATGCCAACATCATTTATAAAATCTACACTTTTATTGACTTGTTTGATTATTTTTTCTGATGGATAATATTTGGCTCCACACCATCCGGATTGTCCTAAGGCGAAATATTCGTCATATCCTACTTGAAGATAGAAACGACCAACTTGTTTTATACTAGCAGCTTCAGGTCTTTTTAACATTTCTTTGCTGTCTGATTCGTCTTGTACTTTTAGACATACTCTAAATTTGGTGTTAGACCAAATTTGATCGTTTACTACACCACTTGGCTTTTGAGTAGCTAAAATTAAGTGGACCCCTAAACTACGTCCAATGCGGGCGACACTAATTAAGTTATCCATAAAATCTGGTTGTTGACTCTTTAATTCGGCAAATTCATCACAAATAATAAAGAGATGAGGTACTGCTTCTTTCAAGCGACCTTCTTTGTAAAATTTTTGATATTTATAGATATCGATGGTACTTTCTTCTAATAAATCACGAGCTTCATTAAATACTTGCTGTCTTCGTTTGATTTCACTATCAATGCTTACTAAGGTACGGTTCATTTCGGCTTTGTCTAAGTTGGTGATAGTCCCTGCTAAGTGAGGAAGGATGGTTCCTGTTGTTTTGTTTTCAAAAGCGAAAGCTAAGCCACCACCTTTATAGTCAATTAAGATAAAGGCAATATCATCAGGGCTATAGTTCATAGCCATGGACAGAATATAGGTAATGATAAATTCACTTTTTCCGCTACCCGTCATACCGGCAATTAGTCCATGTGGTCCATGATATTTTTCGTGTAGATCTAGATACATTAGATCCCCACGTTCGTCGACACCTACTTCAGCTTTTAGACTGCTAGTCGAATCATTAGTGTGCCAACGGTTTAAAATGTTTAATTGTTCTACTTTTCCGACTTTCTCCATCTCTAAAAAGGCAATGCCATCTGGTAGTGATTTAATGTCATCTTCAAATTCGATAGGAATATTAGATAATTTTTTAGCAATCCAATTCATATCTATACTATAATGGATTTCATCTACGAAAACGATTTGTTCTTGATTTTCATAAGAATTTTTTAAAATTCCAGATTTGTTGCTTCCTATGGTAATAAAATTATTACATTTACTTGGTAATTTACTTAATTTATTTTCTAAGATCATTAAAGTAAAACCTAAATTATAATCATTTTCGGTTAAGTCTTTGATGAAGTCAAATCGTTTTACGGTATCGTAGTCATCGATGATAATTAAGTAATGTGGTTTGATAGTAGAATGTTGATCATTTTTTTCGTAGTTCATGCGATTTTTCACTTCGAATTGAATATACTCTGCTACTGCTTTGGTACTTTCTGCATCCGTGGCGAAGAAACGGAAAGTTCGATCATTATTAAATGTGTGATTTAAAAACTTTAAGAATTCCCAATGATGTTCTTTTTCTTTGTTGGTAAATATTACGAGTTTTAGATCTTCGTAACTGTAAAAAGTTATAAATTGCAGTAAGATATTATGAACGAAAGGAATTGTTTTGATTGGGTTTCCCATGATAGCGGTGGCGATTGATTCATAAAAGGAATAACCGATTGGTACTAAATTAATATATTTAAATTCTTCTACTAAGCGGTCGGCTTGGTTCCGAAGAATGCTTTCTTCAATCGTGAAACCTTCTTCAGGATATTCGATATTAACATCTAGTTTTTCGTTTCCTACACCAAGTCTAGCTGTGAGAAAATCATTTTGATCAATTCTTTTATTCCAAAAGTTTACACCATGTGCTTTGATGTGATTTAGACATTCATCCGTAGTAATTAAATTTTCTAATAATATGGTTTTTTGCAGTTTTGCTTCTTCGACTAATTCTTGTCTTTTTTCTTTCAGATAGGCTGTGTATTTGGTGATAATTTCTTGTTTTTGTTTGTTCTTCATACGACGATTGTATGCCTGGGTTATTAATGGCCAAAGTAGCATAGATATGAGCATTGATCCGGATGTTACTAATTGTAGCCAGGAATTAGACATGGTGCTTTCCTGAGAATTGATTTTGGAAATTGTATTGATTAGCATGGATGCAGAGCTGATTCCCATGGTTAGCATTGGGCCGACTACTAAAATGATGGGTAACTGTTGAGAATCACTTTCTTTAGGTGGAGCACTTAGCTTAATTGTTTTGGTTTCAATGAGTCTTCGAAAACGTGGTGATTTGGAAAAATAAGCATCTTTGTTATATAATAATTTATCTTTAATTTCTAGATCATACGGTTCTTCATTACCAGGGATTAGGAAACGGGATAATCCAGCAGTTGTTCCATAACTGGTACTAGTTGCGGTGTTGCTCATCAGGAGGAGATTGTTGAAGAATATTAGACGAAGGCCATATATTTCTAATTCATCACCATTTTTTAAGGTGCAGTTATTGGTTGTGATTACTACTTTATTTCGATAAATTACGGCATTTCCTTCTTTTTCTAATAATAAGACATTGTCTTTATAAGCTATTTTTATGAATGACTCGTTTAAGTATGGGGAAGGGAAAATGACATTAGCTGGTTGTTTGTTGCCAATTACTAATTGAGTTGACTGTTTGAACTCGTATGGTAGCATACTTCCTATTGAAGGTATACTTATATATATTAGATATTTTTTGGAGTTTTTTTCTAAAATGTGATAACTATTAGGTTCTAATGCGACCGAACCTAATATGGTATTAGTACCTACGATGTGTGAATCTGGGGTATCATATAGAATCCATTTGCCTTCTCTTGCTTCTACATTAATTAGTTTGCCTTCGGTTACAGTAACATCAAAAGAAAAACTACCTGATATCTCATTAGGTAATTTGAAATCTACTATACGATCATTTAAATACAACGAAATTTTCATT
>JAQXIG010000018.1 GCA_029007685.1 bacterium
CTTGTCTAATGGCCATGTATAGCTTTAACTGATTATCTAAAGATGCAATTTCTGTTTTTTTACTTTTGTAAAAATAACCGAAGTAATCATCTGGTAATGTATTTAGTTTTAAATAATTCATAATTATGTAATAATCTGTTGTTTTACTTACAGTTTGATTGTCATCAGAGGGAGATGAGTTTTCCTTCGATTGGTCCTTATCTTTAGTAGTAAATGCTAGAATAATAACAGAAATAATTAACAAGATTGCAGCAATGCTGGCAATGATTATTTTCGAATTTTTGATTTCGAATACCTTTTTACTAGTTGTGTTTTCAGTGGTTATCTTCTCTTTTTTCATACTTAATACCTTCCTATTTTTATTTTTATATATTCATTATAACATACTATTTCTAATTTCAAAGAAAAAAGAGCTTACTTTTTTATAAACTCTTAATATTGCTTCCCCCAATAAACTAATTTAGTAGCTTCCTCTTGACAATATACACATTTTCCAATATGCGATTGATCATGAAATGGCATACACCTAGAAGTAATTCCACTTTCTTCTTTAATCTTTTCTTCACATTCTCTTTTTCCACACCAAAGGGCCTTAATAAACCCATTTTCTTCTTGAGATAATTGTTTCATCTCCTCAAAGGTTGTCACCTCTTTAGTCATATCATCTCTCCTGATTTTAGCTCTTAAATACATGTTATTTTGAATTTCTAATAATAGTTTGATAATCTCTTCACTGATTCTCTCTAGAGATACTTCTATTTTTTCTAGAGTATCTCTTCTTACTAAAAGACAGGTATGATTCTCTAGATCTCTAGGTCCTATTTCCACTCTGACAGGAATTCCCCGCATCTCACCTTCAGCAAAACGATAACCTGGAGATTTTTCGCTATCATCTACTTGACAACTGATATTGAGTAATTTTAATTCTTTAGCTATTTCGTAACTTCTTTCAATGACAGCTGGATCATTTTTGCCAATTGGGATAATATTGACTTTGATTGGAGCAATATTGGGCGGTAGCACTAAACCATGATCATCACTATGAGTCATAATCATCGCACCGATGATTCTAGTACTTAACCCCCACGAAGTTTGATACATATATTTTAATTGGTTTTCTTTATCTACAAAAGTCATGTTAAATACTTTAGCAAAATGATCTCCAAAATAATGACTAGTTGCTGATTGAAGGGCAACTCCATTATACATTAAAGCCTCAATTGTGTAAGTATTTTCAGCGCCTGCAAACTTCTCTTTTTCGGTTTTTTCTCCCTTTACAACAGGAATCGCTAATACCTCTTCACAAAAGTCAGCATAAATATTTAACATTTTTAAAGTTTCTTCTTTCGCTTCCGCACTAGTAGCATGCACAGTATGTCCTTCTTGCCATAAGAATTCTCTACTTCTTAGAAATGGTCTAGTGGTTTTTTCCCAACGAACAACACTGCACCATTGATTATATAATTTAGGTAAGTCACGATAACTTTTAACAATATTAGCATAATGCTCACAGAACAAAGTCTCACTGGTAGGTCTTACACATAATCTTTCGGATAACTTTTCTTCTCCACCATGCGTTACCCAAGCTACTTCTGGTGCAAATCCTTCAATGTGATCTTTTTCTTTATTGAGTAATGATTCGGAAATAAATAATGGCATACAAACATTTTGATGTCCTGTTTCTTTAAATTTACGATCTAATTCTTTTTGAATGTTTTCCCAAATAGCATATCCATATGGTCTAATGATCATACATCCCTTGATTGATGAATAATCAATTAATTCTGCTTTTAGGCAAATATCCGTATACCATTGTGCAAAATCATCATCACGACTCGTTATCTCTTTTACTTGCTTTTCTTTCATTTTTTCACATCCCTACTACAATTATATATGAAAACATAGACTTTGAGAAGAAAAAAGAGAGTATTTTACTCTCCGGTCAAAGTTTCTTCAAGTACTAGCGTACCACTACTGTCATACGTATAGAGTTTTTGAATTTGAGTAATAGAATTACTTTCTAACATTTCTACTTGATTCTTAGCTGTAATAGTAATGATAGGAATTAGGGATTGGTTCGTTCCCTGATAAAGTATTTTATCCCCTAGAAGAATGTTCCAGTTATTATTGTCCACTGGTAGATATTGAATGAAATTTTTTTCCGTACCTAAATGAATCTTGAAACATTGTGGTTGAGTGGTAGTGTAGTCAATAGCAATACGAGTGAATACTTCACTCGTTCCACAATTGATATAGGCGTCTGAAGTTACATCTGGTATTGGTGAGACGCTTGGTTCTACTACGGTTTTTGCAGTTGGAGTTACTTCCAGAGATTGATTAATTTTTTTCATTTCTCGATCACTTTTTATTTTTAATAGGAAGTCATCAATATAGGGTAGTCCTATAATTAAAGCCAAAAAAACACCAAAAATAATCCATACAGAAAAAGAGCTTTTTTGGCTATTTTGCCTGACTGATTCTTTCTCCAAATTGGATTGTGTAATATCATGATTCACGATGTTTTCCTCTACAATAGTCTCTTGTTCTATTGGGAATGGATTAGGAGTTGATTGCATGCTCTTCTTCGAAATTGTTTCTAACTGATCACGATTTCCTCCAGTGGCTGATTTGTTTTTCATAATGTTTCACCCCTTATTTTCTTTTTCTATTATAGCATATTTTCATGATTTCGAAAAAGATTTTTCACTAGTTTTGTCTTTTTCACATTCTAATCACTTTTCTGATCATAAAAAGAGATAGACTCACTACTCTTTAGAGCTTGGAATCTATCCTTTCTTATTTTCTAGAATCAAATTTTTTCCTTTGATCGGTATTTAAAATTTTCTTACGTAAACGAATACTTCGTGGAGTTACTTCGATTAATTCGTCACTGTTGATGTAATCAAGGGCATATTCTAGAGTAATGGGACGTGGTCGTTTTAAAACTACCGTTTTATCGGCACTAGCAGCACGCATATTGGTTAATTGTTTTCCTTTTACAACATTAACTGCCAAATCCCCTTCACGATTACATTCACCAACAATCATTCCCTCGTAGACATCTACGGCTGGTTCGATAAACATGATACCACGATCTTCTAACCCTCCTAAAGCATAAGCAGAAGACTTTCCTGTTTCAGTGGATACTAGTACTCCTAATTTTCTTTCACCAATATGAATTGCTTCATATGGACGATATTCTTTGAAGGTATGATTGATAATTCCATAGCCTTTTGTGATAGTCATAAAATCCGTCATAAAGCCGATTAAACCACGAGACGGAATAACATAATTTAAACGTACTTGATTCTCAAAGTTTACCATGTTGTCCATAATGGCACCACGGGTTCCTAACTGCTCAATGACTGATCCAACACATTCTTCTGGAACTTCAATCTGTAAGTCTTCAAATGGCTCCATTTTCATACCATTCTCTTCTTTGATGATGACTTCTGGTTTGGATACCTGAAGTTCAAAACCTTCACGACGCATATTTTCAATCAGAATAGATAGATGTAATTCTCCACGCCCTGATACTAACCAACTTTCACCATCAGATGGTTCAACTCGTAAACTTACATCACGCTGAAGCTCTCTATTTAAACGATCTTCAATTTGGCGAGCAGTTAAAAACTTTCCCTCTTTTCCTACAAATGGCGAAGTGTTAGTACCAAAGGTCATCTGTAAAGTTGGTTCATCAATATGCAAAATTGGCAGTGGGTTATGATCTCCTTGTTCACATAAAGTTTCACCAACAGAAATATCAGCTAGACCAGCTACAGCGATAATATCTCCAGCTTCAGCTTGTTCGATCTCAATTCTTTTCAATCCTAAAAAACCAAATAATTTTTGAATTCTAAAATTTTTGATACTTCCATCTAAACGAATGCAAGATACGGTTTGTCCTACCTTAATTTTTCCGTTTTGGACTCTACCAATTCCGATTCTTCCAACAAATTCATTATAGTCTAAAAGAGCCGGCTGAAATTGTAATTTTTGAGACACCTCTCCATTAGGGGATGGTATTTCAGTGATAATCAAATCTAGTAATTCTTCAAAGCCCGGAGTTTGAGTTGATAAATCGGCCTCTAAACTACAAGTACCATTTAGTGCCGATGCATAGACTACTTTAAATTCTAATTGATCATCATCAGCTCCTAATTCGATAAACAAATCTAATACTTCATCCACTACTGCATTTACTCTAGCACTTGGCTTATCTACTTTATTGATGACAACCAATGGTTTTACACCTGCTTCTAGAGCTTTTTTTAATACAAATCTAGTTTGAGGCATCGTTCCTTCATAA
>JAQXIG010000019.1 GCA_029007685.1 bacterium
TATTTTTGCATTAAAAAAGTGAATTTGTGGATAACACATTTTCACTTTTTCTATTTCTTTAAAATTTTACCGGAACTCAAATATAATTCTGTGAATTTCAGTTTTTAATATAAAGGAATCATGATAAGAAAATCAGAGAAATATTTTTCTACCATCGTAACACTCCTATGATCTGCTAATAAAAATAGTACCAACTGTTTAATCGGTACTAAACTGAAATTGTTTTGAAATTGTATTGAACTCTTCAAAACAAAGATATTATTTTATTTCTGTTATTTCAATTTGATAACTTCCATTGGGACTTTCTACAGTCACAATTTCTCCTACTTTTCTATTCATTAAAGCTTGAGCTATCGGACTTTCATTGGAGATTTTACTAGCGAATGGATCTGCCTCTTGACTTCCCACTATCTTGTATTCATCTTCATCTTCATCCTCATCCACATACTTAATCACTACCGTAGATCCAAGTCCTACTTTATCTTTAGAAGTTTCTTCTATAATACAATAATTTTCAAGCATCTGCTCTAATTTTTTGATTCTTCCTTCTAGTTGAGCTTGTTCATTACGTGCCGCATCATAATCAGCATTTTCTGATAAGTCCCCAAGAGATCTTGCTTCTTTTATAGCTTGAATATTAGCTGGTCTTTTTACATTTATTAATTCATCTAATTCTTTTTTTATTTCATCTAATCCTTCTTGAGTTAAATAGATTGGATTTTTTGTCATCATTTCACCTCTTCCTTGAAATTCTTCTAAGATTTTACTACAAATTTTCGATTTTGTCAAGTAATTTTGGTTAACACTTTTCTAGTTCTTGGATACTATTTACTTGATCCATGAAATATTTATCAGTCATTCCCGCTATGAAATCAATCACAATTCGTTTGGGATTCGTATTTTTTATATAGCTTGAATCTGCCAAATTTAGATATATTTTATAAATAGGACTCTCTCTATTTTCTCGTTCGATATCATTTAAATAATGAGAAAATAATAAATTCATACCCTTACGATAAAACTCTATTTGTTCTTGGGTGTTCGCTTTACTATAAATATGAATATAATTAAATGCCTTTAATTCTTTGATGGCTTGATAAATATTGTCACTCATTTTAATATATGGTTTATCTAAACTATTGGTTATAATATCTAAGATGATAGTGTTTACAATTGCTTTATTAGTAGTTCCTAAATTCTTTTTGATAGTTTCTGGTATTTGCTCACGATTTAATACTTTTAAATTAATCGCATCTTCAATATCACGTCCGATATAACCAATGATATCACTAATTCTTACGATACAACCTTCTAAGGTCATAGGACGAACTTTTCGTAACATTTTTTCGTCATAATAACACTGGTGATACTCTTTTAAAAATTCTTCTTTCGTTTTGACTTGAGGTTCATAAATATTAGACAAGATCTCTCCATTATGACACATAATACCATCTAGAGTTTGAATCGTTAGATTAATCCCCTTCTGATTATTTTCTAAATCCATATAAGTTCTCACACTTTGAATATTGTGACTAAAAATTTCTCCTAATTCACGGCGAGAAATTTCGTCTAAAATTCTTTCTCCAACATGACCAATTGGAGTATGACCAATGTCATGTCCTAAGGCTATAGCCTCGATTAAATCTTCATTTAAGTTTAAAGCTCTTCCGATAGTTCTTGCAATTTTACTTACCAATTGAACATGCACAATTCTTTTTGTAATGTGATCGTTATTAGAATAGGAAAATACTTGTGTCTTATTTAAATACCTGGTGTATGATAATGAATGAATAATACGATCGATATCATGAAAAAAAGCCGGTCTTAATTCTTCTTTACTGATTTCCTTCTGAATTCTAATTGCTTTTTCTGATAAACAGGCATACTGACTCAGATTATTTTCTTTATTTAAAAAATTAGTTTTTACGATTTCGATATTCATAATTTACTCCTCATCTTTTACTATTTGTATTATAGAATAGTTTGGGAAAAATGAAAAGAAAAATAGCAAATCCTATTTCTCTTTTCACTTGACTAATTCTTTTGTTTCTTCTCTTAACTTTTTTACTTCTTTATTTTCTAAGTACTCATCGTATGGTAATCTACGATCAATAATACCACGTGGTAGTATTTCAATAATACGATTAGCTATGGTGCTTACAAACTGATGATCGTGAGACGAGAATAACAGTTCAGAGTCATATTTGATTAACCCATTATTTAGCGAGGTGATACTTTCTAGATCCAAATGAGCAGTAGGTTCATCTAAAATGATCATATTACTTGCTTCTAACATACATTTAGATAGCATACAGCGAGCTTTCTCACCACCAGATAAGACCGGAACTTTTTTGAAAACATCTTCTCCTGAAAAAAGCATTCTACCTAAAAATCCTCTTAGCACTGTTTCATCATCGACATGGTAATATTGACCAATCCATTCCATAATGCTAATATCATCTTT
>JAQXIG010000020.1 GCA_029007685.1 bacterium
CACTATATTAAAAGTAGCTTTTACAAACTCAACTAATATTAAAACTACTAATATGTATTGCAATGATAGTGGGATTGATTTCGATACTGTTTATGCAGATTACCACTTTATACCATCACGCACAAACTAGGACAGAGCGAATTTTTTCTATTTTTAAATTTGGTATTAAATAATCACCTTGTTTTGTATATTCTATTTTCATATATATTTCTCCATTTCTTGTATAGTTTTTATTATTTTTACTTACACTATAATCAAATGGATATTGCTTAAACTTATATTATATTTTGTTTAGTACTCTTGTGTGTCTGAACATATACTCCTTCTTCATTTTTTAAAATAATTTGCTCATGATTATTTGCCTTATTTTTTAAACTCACATAAAATTTATCCTTTTTTTGGTAAATTACTTTGACATCATAGTTATAGACATCATCATTATTGACAATTTCTAAATTTCCTGTTACTTTATAACTTTTTAAATTACTATATTTTTTTTCTATTTTTTTAATAGTGTCTTCTTTATCTCCGCCAAAACATCCTGTTACAAACACCGTTAATATTAGTATTAAAAATAATATTTTCTTTTTCATTTTCCACCTCAATTATCTTTCATTTAATTATATGGAAATAAAAGATCATTATTCATGAATAATTTTAAAAATTATGCTTATCCTAATACTAGAAATTCGAAAAGGAGGAATATTATGCAGACATTACAAAAAGCATGTTTAGTACTAACTATTTTGGGTGCCATTAACTGGGGATTAATCGGATTATTTGATTTTAATTTGGTTTCCACTTTATTTGGTACAGATAATGTTATTACTCGTATCGTGTATGTACTTGTTGGTATTGCAGGTATTATTAATATCTCTTTACTATTCGATGATTTTGAATAAAAACTTTTTTATGAGGTTTGGGTATAAAAATTTAAGAGTGCTAAAAGAACACAAGCATTCTTATTTTTTTTTCTTAAATTTATAGTACTTTTTCTAATTAATAGTATTGGAAAATAGCTATAGTATTAAGAAAAGAGTTCTTAAACTTTGAGAATAATGAAATTCCTTTAGCACTTTTTAATTTTTAAAATCTATAAAAAAAATATGAGATTTCTAAAAAAGAAAAAGATACAGATGATTCATAATCAGTATCTTTTCATGTACAAAAAACTATTTTTCACTAATTCTAACTTTTACTTTCTTAACTTTCGACTCATAAGTTAAACGAACATCGGATCCAGTTACTTTTACTTCTACTTCATGATCTCCCACTGGGTATCCACTCAAATCTACTTGTGCTGTTATGGTTGCTTGATCTAGACTTTCAATCACAGCAGCACTTCCTTTCACTACTACAGTAATATGAGCATCTGCTTCCGATATTGCATTTACTTCCAGATTGGGATCCAAGTTGACTGGTGTAATACTAACATTAGATATTTCTTTAGTGACTACATCATCCAATGTTACTTTTATATTAATAGTTTTACTACTAATATCTCTTATTCCAGATGGCTTTTTGAGATTTACGTTATAACTTTTCTCTTCTGACAAACCACTAACATCTATTTCTACTGGAATAGACGTGATTTTATCTAAGATATCTTGATCACCATAGATAGTTACCTCTTCTATTGACGAACTAATTAATTGAATTGATTTCCCAAAAGCAATATCCCCGACAGGTAATATTTCAATCGGAACATCTTTGCTAGGTGATGTGATACTAAGAGTTGCATCAATAGTTGCTGGTACTATTTCAACATCTACTACATTTCCTTTAGAATCATAAGCTATTAATGGTATATTACTAAGTGTTATCTCCCCAACTGTCGGCTTACTAATATTATTAATATCTACCAAAGCTTTGACAGTAGCCACTTCTTTGAGCTTATATTCAGCCCCCTTAATAATGACATCATTTCTACTTAAATCAATGTTATCTAATACTAATTTTTTATCTAAATCATCTTTATGAAGTACATCATAATCTAATTCTCTCGTTTTGGATACTTTTTCGTAAATGACAATCGTTGCACTAGACGGATCAATTTTATAGTCAATAGAAGATAATCTTTGATTGTATTTTAAAGATACTTTATGACTGCCTGGTTTCAATCCTCTTAAATCTACAGAAACTTCATCAGAAGGATATTGTTTAGCCAAGTATAGATCTGATTTTCTTCCAATTATCGTAATATCTACTGTTTCTGGTAAACCTTCAATGACATAGGACTCTTGATTGTATTCAGCGATGACAGGCTGATTATATAATACTTCGGCTTGTTTATTGATAATCATATTAGAATTTTGATCGACAACAAAAAACACAATAAAGGCAAAAACTAGAGATAATACAATTAAAGTTTGCTTTTTATTAATTAATTTTTCTAATTCTTTTCCATTATTTTTACTAAAGCTTGTTATGGTTAAAATTCCTTTTGTAATTGGGGTAATCAACCATTTATCAAAAAATAATAGGATTCTTCTAAAAAAATTATATATTTTCTTCATAAATATCTTCCTCATCTAATTCATCTAAAAGTTCATCTTCTTGACGTGGTCTTAATTCGTCGATTAGCATCATACGAACATCATCGATTGATAGATTATAGAATAAATCTCCTTTTACCGCAACTGATATTCTTCCAGTTTCTTCACTCACTACAATACTAATAGCGTCACTTTCTTCTACAATTCCTAGAGCAGCACGATGTCTTGTTCCAAATTTTTTATTTACTTTAGTACTATTACTGGTTGGAAATACGGCTCCTGCACAACTGATTCTATCTCCTTGAATAATTACTCCCCCATCATGAAGAGGATTATTAGGGAAAAAGATAGATATCAATAAATCACTTGACAAATCAGCATAAATTTTTTTTGCTTTATCAATATAATTTGCTAAACTAGTATCTCTTTCTAGTACAATTAAGGCTCCAATACGGGCTTTTCTTAAATACTCTACCGATTGAATAATTTCATACACTAATCGTTCTCTCTCATCTACTGTTAATACTTTATGCCTTCCTAATAATTGGGTCCTTCCCAATTGCTCTAATACATTACGGATTTCTGGTTGAAAAATAATGATGAGTGCCAGAGGTCCCCACATCATTACATATTCTAATAGTAAACCGATGGTCATTAAACCTATCCAGTCACTTACAATTTTTAGAATTAAGACAATGGCTACTCCTTTAAATAATAATGTTAGTTTTACATTGTTACGGATATTTTTTAATATGTAGTAAAACATTAACCATACTAGGGAAATATCTACTATTTTTTTAGCTATTATAATAATACTATCTAAGGTCATTCTTTTCTTCCTTCCTATCTACCTTTTATTATAACAAGAAACATCCTTAATCGTAAAGATCGTCTTCATGATAGTTTTTTTACTTGAGTGGTTTCTATTATTTTTTTCTATATTTTTACAGAGAATAGTTAGCTATTTTGAATTTTTCCACTGGCTCCGAATTGACAAACTGATTGTCAACTAAAAAGACTAAA
>JAQXIG010000021.1 GCA_029007685.1 bacterium
GAGGTACTATGATATAGAACTATGAAAAATGCTTTTAAAATAATAAAAAATAGTAAATCATCGCTGAAAACTTCTTAATAACCATTTCTTGGATTGATACTTACTGAAAGATGGGTGATGTTATCATCATCAAACCAGACAAAAAAAGTGCCAATTGATGTCAATGTTTTAACCGGAAAAGAAGAACTAAATACCTCAGCATTAACCGGTGAAAGTAACTCCGAATTAGTTCAACAAGGTAATATCGTACTATCTAGAAGTATTGATATAAATGGGATGATGGAAGTAAAAGTAACTTGTAAATATGAAAATAGTACTGTGAATAAAATTTTATAATTGGTAGAACAGGCCATCGACCATAAAGCTAAAACGGAAACATTAGTATCGAAATCATCTAAAATATATTCGTCGCTAGTATTATTGCTTGCAATCGGCGTCGCGTTATTACTACCAGATAACTTATCAACAAAGTATCTATAGAGCTTTAATCTTTTTAGTAATATTCTGTCCATGTGCCATTGTTATTTCCATACCACTCAGCTATTTCTCAGGAATAGGAAAAAGCCTCTAAATTAGGAGTTCACATCAAAGGAAGTAACTATCTAGATAACCTTCAAGATGTAAAAACGGCAATGCTTACTAGAGACAATCAAAAAATTCCAATGGAAAAGTAGCTTTCGTTGGAGATGTCATTAACGATGCTCTCATACTAGCTTGCTATGATATCGCAGTGTCCATGGGAAATGTCGGCTCCTCCTCCGCCATGGAAGTAAGTGTTTGATTCTTAGCAACGATCAGAATCGCGGGAATGTGACAAGCCATTTTTGGTGATATAGGAGTAACCTTAATCACATTTTAAATACTACCAGAATATAAAAAAAGAAAGCTGTATAAAAAACAGTTTTCTTTTTTAATGTTCAATATCTTCAATGACTATAATATTAAGTGCTTGCAGTCCCTTAGCCGTTTCAATCAATTGAAATTTGACTAATTGATCCTGAACTAAAGTTTTATGACCATCTTGTAAGATATTAGAATAATGAACAAAAATATCTTCTGTTTCATTATAATCAATAAATCCATATCCTTTATGATCATCAAACCACTTGATACGACCTATCATAACAACCTCCTACTTTATTCTTACTGATACATACACATTGCTTAAGCCATTTTATCATACCATAAAACAAAAGAATAGAACGAAAGTAGTGATAAAGTGTCAAAAATGAGTGATATTAAGTATCATCTTAACAAAATGTTACATCATTAGTTAGCAGATCCTTTAAAAGCTTCTTACGTTTATTAGTCAAAAGATGGGTATTAATACCATCAGGAAAAGAAATAATATTATTAGAAACATCAATCGAGTAAACATTATGCACATTGATAATGCAACTACGATGTGTTTTGAAAAAGCAAAGCTCATCTTTCAAATCTCTTTCAATTCTAGTAATACTCTTCTTAACTTTCAGACGCTTATTCTTTGTCACCAGATATGAATAATTATCATATAAACTTTTTTCAAAAAATAAAATATCATCATAATGAATATGATATAATTCACCATCATATTGAAAAGAAAAAGCCTTATGAATAGCTACGATTTTATAAGCCTGATTCAATACTTTTCTTAAATTTACAGAGATATCTTGATCTTTAAGCACAAACTCTAATGTCCACATCTTAGAAGAAAAGGAATCTCGATAATATTGTTCATGCTTAGATACAATAATAATTTGACTTCCCCAATCACCAGTACCCCGAATTTCTTTAGCTAAATCTAAACCACTTTTGTGTGGAACTAAAATATCTAAAATGAAAATGTTCTTTCCCCATAACTTACTAATTTTTTGCTTAAGACGATCATCATATCTTTCAAAAGAAATAATTTGATAACCATCCTTTCTCCCACCAATAAAATTAGTAATAACCTCCCTGTAAAGCTCAATCGTCTTGCGATTATCTTCATAAATAATAAAATTGATCATACTACACTCCCTAGCTATTATAAAAACAAGTATCATTCTATCATAAAATCAATCGAAAAATGAAAAAGAAACAAAAAGTATAAAAAAACGATGAAAATCAAAAAAAGATTCAGAGAAAACAACTCTAAATCTTATTATTTTCATTACTGAATTTCAATTTGTTTCTTAGTAATCACTTCTTCCTTTTTGGGTACCATAATATTTAGTACTCCATCTTTAAATTCTGCTACTACCTGTTCATAATCAACATCTCCTAAATAGAACTCTCTTTGATATTTGCCATAACTGCGTTCTCTACGAATATAATTTTTACTAGGATCTTCATCCCCACTTTCAGTATTCTTAACAGCTGTAATTGTTAAATATCCTTTATCACATTCGATGCTAATATCTTTTTTTTCAAAACCAGGGACATCTAGTTCAATGTGATAATTGCCATCCTTCTCATAGATGTCACACTTTAGTTTACTCTCATCTGCTACTGTTAAAAAGTTATCAAAGAAGCCATCTAAATAATATTTTTTTGGTATTAAATTCATTATATCATTCCTTTCTAAAATTCAATACTATTTATAAAATACCCAACTAAAGAAGATTTATTCACTAGAAATACTTATGAAAAGGAGCAATTGTGCTATAATAAAAAAGAGGTGGTAGAATGAAACTTTTTAGAAAAGCTATTTTACTGGTACATGGATTCGCTGGTGGTGTGTACGATGCGGAATATTTAGATCATTATTTAGAATTAGTACCACAATATGATGTCTATACATTTACGCTTCCTGCCCATGATGGAAATAGCGAAGGAAAGTTAAAATACACAGACTGGATTGAAAAATCTGAATCGGAAGTAGAATTTTTAATAGAACATGGATATAAAAAAATTTATGTAATTGGACATAGTATGGGTGGAGTAATAGCAACTTATTTAGCTTCCAAATATAAAGAAATAAAAAAGTTAGTATTAGTAGCACCAGCCTTTCGTTTTATCTCGTTTGAAGATGGTAACTTTAAACTATTATCAGCCATCAAAAAAACTCCTAAATTATTAGAACAACACGGTGCCAAAATCATTACTTCTAGAATGACCAAACTACCAGCGAATGCCATATTAGAGTTCATGAGTTTAGTAAAAAAGTATCAAAATATAGCATCAGAAGTGGTCATTCCCACTTTGATTTTTAGAGGGACAAGTGATCAAATTGTTCCCGAACAATCAGTAGAGCATGTCTATAATACTTTAGCATCGCCTAAGAAAAGAGTAGTATTGTTAGAGGAAATTACACATGATATTTTTAGAGAAGCAAAAAAGCAAGAAGCAAAAGATTTAATTATTCGTTTCTTTAAAAATACTAAAAGTATGAAGAATTTTCCAGAAATCGTAAAATAGAAAATAATGATAAAAAAGTAGGAGTCGCCATATGAAAACAATCTGAATCATTGAAGATGATAACGATATTAACAATTTGTTACAAGAATGATTATCCCATCATGATTATCAAACAATCAGTGCTTACTATGGTAGCGAAGGAATGTTACTTCATAATGAAAAAGTTAATTGAAGTCTGTAGCCTCGTGTTAGCAGGAAAAAATGGAAAAGGAATTATTGGAAAGTTAAAAGAAAAACATCATATTTCCATTATCGTAATAAGTACGATTGATGAAATGGATAAAAAATTAGATTTATTCGAATTTGGTGCTGATGATCATATAATGAAACCGTTTTATAATGAGGGATTATGAACCAGAATCAAAGTTCACTCAAAGTCTAATCAAAATAGTGGGTAAGAAACGATCTTAAAATACAAAGATATTATCCGAAATCCCAATAATTGTTGTGTGATATGTAATGATAAAACAGTGAATTTAACTAAAAATGAATTTGAACTATCGAAAACATTGATAGAAAAATCTATCCGGTATTTACCAAAAGTGTGCGATTGGATCGCATATGGAGTGATGAAAATTCTGCCGAAGATAATACTTTAAATGTATATATTAGTAAAATTAGAACCAAGCTCAAATAGTCTAATCCCAATTGAAATAGATGGAAACAACCTGGAGTATAAGCTATAAAATGAACAAAGAAAAATTAAGACTTTTTTAAGAATTGTGTTATGAGTTTTTTAACACTTTTTTGTATAATGAAATAGTAGGAGAAAAAATATGACAGAAATCATATTCAAAACTACCAATTTAACAAAAAGTATAAAGACTTTAAAGCTTTAAATAATCTTAATACTATGATCAATCAAAGAGACATCTACGGACTAATTGATAGAAAAAAGGTGGGGAAAACTACTTGAATGAAAATAATTACCACCCTAAACACAAAAACCAGTGGTGAATTTGGACTATAGAACGAAAAAGACAACAATCTAACAGAATAAAAAACGAATTGGCTGCTTAATAGAAAATCTGATCTTTTTTGATGACATAACCATATATGAAAACCAAAAATACTATACCAAAAAAGAAAAAGAAATGCTAAAAATAGCGTTAGATTTTTAAATAGCAATCAAATAATAAATGATGAAATCAAAAAGACTAATCAGATATAAGTTTGTAACAGAAAGTAGTAATGGAAAACGAAAACCAATACATATATTTTATTAGGTGGTAGAATGAAAAAACATATCTATAAAATAGGGCTAATCGTTTTCTTTTTAATCTGTCTGTTATTACTAGAAAAAGTAGATGCCAGAATCAATGAGTTACCTCTTTTAGGAAGAGTTATTTTTGTGGATCCTGGCCATGGTGGGCGCGACCCTGGTACAATGTATGGAAATATACTAGAAAAAGATATCGTTTTAGAAATCTCATTAAAACTGCGAGATGAATTATCCAAAAAGGGAGCGATTGTCTATATGACAAGAGAAACCGACGAAGATTTATCCAGTAAATGGGATACTAAAAAAAAACGGAGTGATTTATATCGCCGCATTCTAATGTATAAAAAATATAATGCTGAACTTTATTTATCGATTCATATTAATCAATATAAAAATTCAGCTTGGAGTGGTATGGAAGTCTTGTATCATCCGATCAATGAAAAAAATAAAATAATCGGTGAAATCTTAATGAAAAATTTCAAAACAGAATTTGGAACCAAACGAGTTTTAAAAACCACAGATTTATATATGTATAGTAACACCACTGTACCCGGCGTGTTAATTGAATGTGGTTTTATTTCCAATGCCAATGAGCGATATCTATTAAGACAAGATGACTATCAACAAA
>JAQXIG010000022.1 GCA_029007685.1 bacterium
AAAATAACAAAAAAAGAACATTATCAGTCCTTTTAAATCTATAAAAATAATATTAAAAACTATAATAGCTAGCCTTGTTAAGAATATTACTTAAATTATAGAATGTTCCATCGGCTTTAATC
Organism: bacterium; assembly: GCA_029007685.1. Classification (GTDB taxonomy): domain Bacteria; phylum Bacillota_I; class Bacilli_A; order RF39; family UBA660; genus Alloscybalousia. The sequence continues at coordinate 123 of JAQXIG010000022.1, forward strand.
CCTAATATATTAAATGCACCATCACCCATACACTGATCATTCAGACAATAATCAGTACCAGTTATGATTTTTACGACACCTGAAACATCATTAATTTTACCATATGATTTCATAATGGTCTCACTAGATGAGCCATTATTACCTAGAGCATCCATAATCGGAGTATACTCAACAGTACCATCTTCCATCACATAAAAAGCTGTCTCATAACCACTGGACTGTCCAAAACCACCTATATAAACCTCTCTTATATTTTTAGTAAAGTTAGTAATTTCATAATTTCTTATTTCACCTGTAGATACGGAAGTACCATATATATCAAAATATTTACCCCAATCTATAGTAATAACAGCAGACTTTTTAGTTTTACTTAAACGAATAGAAAGTCCTATAGAAGATACATCATTCTCAACTGGTTTATAAGCCCAACCACTAGTTCCATTAATAGCTTCCTTAGTAGTATCAAATTTAGAAACATCAAACTCAGAAATAGTATTGTCGATTCCATCAGAATTACCTTGATTGACATCTTCACTATCTGCAGAATTTTGTTTCTGTTGATCATTAATCTTATTCTTTTTTTCAATCATATTACTATCATTTTGAACCCGAATAGATTCGCTATTATCCCTTTCAGATAATAATAAATACATCAAGAAAATCATAAGTATAATCATTGTAATCATTAAAACAATCATCAATTTGTTGAAATTTTGATTTCTCATTTTTTATCACCTTCTTCATACAAGAGTATAGACATCCACAATAAATTTGTAAATAGGTTTTAAAGACCTTTATACTTTGCACAATAGTACCAAGTCAAAGATAAAAAATAAACTAAATCGTATCAACGCTTAATCTAAAAAATGCATCTATCAAATAAAATATGATAAAAAAAGAAACTATTAATCTTTAATAGCTTCTTCTAATTCTTCTTTAGTCATCTTAGTATAACCTTTGATCCCTCTTTCTTTTGCTCTTTCTCTTAATTTTGATAAAGTATCATCTCTCACATCTTCATCAGGCATATGCCCAGTCTCCACTAAAGAATCAATTTGTTCTTTCGTAATCGTTTCATATTCTAGTAATGCATCTACAATAAGTTTTACTAATTTCTGGTTTTCTTTCAAGATACGTTGTGCCTCTTTATAACATTCATCAATAATTTTACGAACTTCTTTATCGATTTCATGAGCAACCTCATTAGAGAAATTACGACTCTTATTATAATCTCTTCCTAAAAATACGCCACCCTCCTGTTGCTCTAATTGAACAGGACCTAAATCACTCATTCCATATTCAGTGACCATAGCTCTCGCAATTTTAGTAGCTTTTTCAAAGTCATTGTGAGCTCCTGTTGTAACCTCTTTAAATTCAATCTCTTCACTTACACGACCACCGAGTAAACCAGTAATTCTTTGAAGAAGTTCACTCTTAGTAGATAAGTACGTTTCCTCTTTTGGCATCATTAAAGTATAACCACCAGCCTGACCACGAGGAATAATTGTAATTTTTTGAACATCATCAGCATTCGGAAGCTTTATCCCAAGAACGGCATGGCCAGCCTCATGATAAGCCACAACTCTTCTTTCATGTTCACTGTATTTACGAGAAACTTTAGCAGGACCACCAATTACTCGATCCGTCGCTTCATCGATTTCACTCATCGTAATAGCATTCTTATTTCTTCGTACCGCAAGCAACGCTGCCTCATTTAATAAATTCTCAAGTGCTGCACCACTAAATCCTGGCGTCCTCTTAGCTAAAAATTCTAATTTTACAGTTTTATCTAAAACTTTATCACGAGCATGAACCTTTAATATTTCCTCACGTTCACGCACATCTGGTAAATCTACTGTTACTTGACGATCAAATCTACCTGGACGAAGTAACGCAGGATCTAATACATCAGCCCTATTAGTTGCTGCAATAATAATAATTCCTTCATTAGCTCCAAAACCATCCATCTCTGTAAGAAGCTGATTTAAAGTTTGTTCTCTTTCATCATGACCTCCACCAAGTCCAGTTCCACGTTGACGACCAACAGCATCGATTTCATCAATAAAGATTAAACAAGGAGCATTATGTTTAGCTTGTTTAAACATATCTCTAACACGACTTGCACCAACACCAACAAACAACTCAACAAAGTCACTACCACTAATGTAATAGAATGGTACATTAGCTTCTCCTGCCACTGCTCTAGCTAATAAAGTTTTACCAGTACCTGGAGGACCAACTAATAATACCCCCTTCGGAATTCTAGCCCCAAGTTTCGTAAACTTTTTAGGATTTTTCAAAAAATCAATTAACTCACTGACCTCTTCTTTTTCTTCTTTTAATCCCGCAACATCTTTAAAAGTTACTTTATTCTTATCATTACTTAGTCTAGCACGACTTTTACCAAAATCCATAGATTTATTAGCTCCACCAACTTGCCTAGTTAAGAAGAAAAATCCAACTCCCACTAATAATACAATTGGTAAAACATTAATTAAAATCAATAAGAAAGAACTAGATTCAGGATCTGCCTTTGTCTTTACAGTAAAACCATGTTCTGTCTCAGCATTAAAAATAGTTCGAATAACTTCATCACTAAGTGGTACTCTCACAAAAAAAGTCTCATTTTCTTTATAATCATCTAGTTTACCACGAATTTCATAAACAACTGCTCTTTCCTTTGGAACAATCGTAAGTTCTTTTACTTTTCCCTTATCCAATACTTCTACTAACTCATCATAAGTAAAAACATTTACTTGTTGATTTAAAACATTAAATAAATAATAAACTAAAAATATGACTAACACTAAAAATAAGTACGGTAACAATCCTCGCTTAATATTATTTCTATTCATTTTTCTGCCTCCTTTAGTAATATCTTACTATTATATCACATTTATCATGAATTTGCCTATTAAATTTACTTTTTTTAAGCCCAGGTATCCATACAACCTGATCCTTAGCATCAACCACAATCGGCCATAAATCCCTATCCTTCATCGGAATTTTATGATCAATAAAAATATCCTTTATTTTCTTATGACCATTTGTTCCCTTTAAAGCTATTTTTTCTCCATGTTTACGAGTTCTAACATATAACGGTAAAGTCACATCCGAAAAGCACAACCTACAAACATCATTTCCATTACTTTCCCAATAATTTACTACCTCAAGATGCTTCCCATTAGGCAAAACAGCATAATCAATCAACTGAATCTCATATTGATCTACATCATAAGACTCTTTCAAAACCGAAATCAATTGATAACTTTTCACTAATTTAATATTGTTTGGCAAATAAATAAAAGTATTTTTTTTCTTAGAATAAATCAAATCTTTAACTAACTGAACATGTTTATCATTCACTAATATTAAATCATCATGATAAATATCCTCTAATATCTGATAAATAATTTTATCTTGAATCAAAAAATTTAATTTGATAAATTTATCAATATTTAATTCATGATTTTGATATACATCACTAAATTCTTTTTGAACACAATCATATATAAAAGTATCGTATTGTTCTAACATCTTACTAAATTTGAAAAACTTTTCATGTACATGTCTATCCTCCTTTTTCAAAAAAGGAAGAATCTCCATTCGATAACGATTTCTAGTATATTGATCTTTATAATTTGATTCATCAATAACATAAGGAATATTTCTATTTTGAACAAACTCCTCAATATCCATTTTGGTTACATAAATAAGAGGTCTAACTAGTACATAATCCTTCATAGGAACCAGCTGACTAAACCCTGCATATCCTTTCAAAGTAGAACCACGAACCAATCGCATTAAAATAGTCTCAATCAAATCATCACCATGATGAGCAGTCATTAAATAATGAGCTTGATATTTACAAACAATTTCTTCAAAATAATGATAACGAATATGACGAGCTTCATTATGAAAGTTATCATCTCCATATTTTTCAATCGTCATTGACTCAAATACAATATTATGATGGGAACACCAGTTCTCCAAAAATTCTTTTTCCTGTTGACTTACACTTCTAACATTATGATTAACATGACAACAAATCAAATAAATTTCTTTTTTCTTACGTATTTCTTCTAAAACTGAAAGCAAAGCCATAGAGTCTGGACCACCAGAAACACCTACAACTATAATATCTTTATCTTTCAAATTTAATTCATTATTTAAATAATGAAAAACTTTTTTCATGACATCACCTATAAATTTTATCCATTAAATATTTTATCACATTCATACCAAACATCCAATACCAAAGAACCTGATTTTGACCCAATAGTTCTAAATTATTTATGATCTCATACTTTTTGCCCTAGTTCTATAAATAAATTTATAAAACCTCAACAAAAAAAGAAAAACATAAAAGCTAAAAATCGAATCAATTCCACCATCAACTATAAGAATAATTTTTTATTTTTCTGAATATCAATCAAGCAGGTCTTACATTATAATAGAATTAATTTTGAATTTAGAACAATAAAAATATGAATAACAGAAACGCTTCTCTTATTTAGTATCCCCTCTAAATCTAACATTCTTTGAAAAAAACAGTGGTAAAAAGAAATTTGGCTCGATTAAAAATCAAATTTATTCTCATCACAATGATAATTTCTATACGAATAGTCCTTCTAAAAAAGGTAGTGAGACTAAAAAATTATCAAATATATTCTACGATATCACGGAAGACCACTTTCATTTTACATAATATTTTAGATATACCTTTTAATCAAATTACCTTCTGTTATCAAAACCATAAAAATGATGAAAAATAATTTCTATTCACGATAGTAATGTACATAGAATAAAAATTAAATATTTCTTTAAATACAGTAAAAGTGCATATTCTTCAGAAACTTTTATTTTTATCTTATTACCACTCCATAATAGAAACTAAAAAAACTTTCCTATTAAGAAAAAAGAAGATTATTCATCTTCCTCTGGCAATCTGATAATAATTTCTCCATCTTTAGAATACATATACTTTTCTCGCGCGTAACGAGCTACATATTCAGGATCTTCTAACTTTTCTACATCTACTTTTAATTCAGCCTCTTCTTCCCGTAAAGATAACATTTCTTGTTTTAAAGTATTCTTTTCTTGATATTTATTCACAATTTGAATCCAATAATTACCTACCATAGTAAAAATAACTGCCACAATAAGACAGCACCCAGGAACAAACAAACACAAACGAGCTCTAGACTTTTTTTTACCTTTTGCCATCCTATCACCTTCCTACCAAAATTATAAAAGTTATGATATAAAAATTCAAGAAGTTAAATGAAGATATTTTGTCGTTGACAAAAACAATGTAAATTATTCCTTTCGAACTTTATAACTAAATAAATTACCACACAAATAACCAATCACCACCATCGCTAAAAAATACAAATGAATCACAGCATGATTAATTACTTTCAATATATAAAAATATAAAAGAGAACTGCCCAAAACCAAAACAAAATTCCAAAATATCTGAACACAAATTTTCCCCTTAAATAAATACTGATAAAAAATATTTACAACATAAGAAAATAAAAATCCAAAAACAAAAGAAACAACAAAGCTTTGAATTTGCACCGACAACTCCATTACTTAAACAACCTACTAATAATACTAGTTTCTTTCTCTTTTTTAGTAGCATCATCCACATAAGCAAAAGATTTTAAAAATCCCTTAATAGAAACATTTCCTTGTAAAGTATCTAGTTTTAATAATTCCAGATCTTCTCCCTTTAAAACCAAAAATCCCATAACCGTTTCCATCAAGAATTCTTCATTATCAAAACTTTCTATTTTTTTAACACCAGTTACTAAAATATTCTTTCTTTCAACAATATTAATGCTATGATTATAATTATTAATAGTAGTATCCTTGTCCATAATATCCTCCCTAATTAAATATATGAACACTACAAAAAAATAGTACAAAAAAAGTCCATCTATGGACCTTTGATATTACTAAATTATTCTTCTGTTTCAGAAACTGGATCTTCTGCTTCTTCGTAAGCTTTTAGAATTGCTTCTTCAAACATTTGACGTACTTCCGGATTAATTGGATGCGCAATATCCCTATAACCACCACTTGGAGTTTTTTTACTAGGCATAGCGATAAATAATCCCTTTTCCCCTTCAATAATTCTAATATCATGTACAGCAAAACTGTCATCTAACAAAACAGAAGCAATACCTTTCATTCTAGAACTTTCTTTTTCGATTTTACGAACATTTACAGATGTAATTTTCATATGTTAATCCTCCTTCTAAAGTATCCAACTTTATAAAACAATCATAACCTATCTTCTTTAAAAAATCAATAAAAAAGAACTACAATCATTAACTTTTTCCAAAAAATGTAAAATAAAATATTAAAAAGTGCAATTTTATAATCAATTTCCATTTAATACTACTAATTTTTTCATCAGAACATCACTATAACTAAAGGATTTCAAAAAGTTATTTTCATGAGTTCGAATGGTAAAAACATAATCATAAGTACCCTCAATAATACCGGAAAACTCCTCTATTTGATTACGACTACCATTAAATCGAAAATGAAGTTTTTTTCCTTTATACTCATTTACTCTTAACTTAACTTTTTCTATATTCATCTTGGATACCCCACAAACATACAACCTTTTGTTGTAACACCACCAATACCATCAGCACCATACTTTGTTTTCTCAAGAAGCTCTAATAAATCTACTGTTTTATTCCGATCATATAAAGCAACTCCACTCGCAATAATAGCTGGATCTAAAGCGTGAATGTTAATACGCTTTGGACTAGATGCAAACGTAGATCCAGCCTTTATTAATTCTTCATAATTACTTTGACATGCACCAGCTATAATGATTAGCTTATCTTGATTTTTCTCATACTTTCTAGCTTCCTTTACTGCATCAATAAAATTAGCAGTATTCTTATAACTAGTAATTTCCCCAATACTTCCCTTACGACGATAATAAGCATCATGACCAGTAATTACCAAAATATCTGGATTTAACTCTTCTAAATAACGATGAATTTCTGTTTTTACATCTACCTCTGGAAGACAAAGACCATAAGCCATAATATTTAATTTCTTATAAAGCTTCATACATCGAGCTAAATAATCCTCGTCACCATCAATATGCAATATCTTGCCAGGCAAATAAAAGAATTCACTTCGATCCAAGTTAATTTCTTTATCAACCTTATCCAAAATAAAACGATCATCCTCGACATCTTGATCACTACGTTGAATCTTATTCAAATCTTCGACGCTACTATCAGCATAAAGTCGAATATTAATCCCCTTTAAATAAGCAACATCTCCCACAATATCAATGATTTTAAATATCAAATCATTATCATGAGACTCTCTTGTAACAATATCTCCAATATGAAAAAGCATACTCATCACCCATCTAATTGTATGCTTTTATCATGATAAATTATTACTAATATCTACAAATACCTCTAATGGTATTTCCTCCGCTCGACTAGTTAAATCAAATCCATGTTTTTTAAGAACTTTTTCAACTATATCCAAAGAATAACATCTCAAATTATTACGAATAGTTTTTCGCTTAAATTGAAAACTATCACGAACCAGTTGAAAAAAAATTTCAGGATCCTTTAACACTAAACGAGTCTCTTTTCTCTCAAACAGCATAATCACACTATCCACATTAGGTTGTGGAACAAAACAACCACGATTAACATCAAATAATTTCTTAATATGAAAATAATAATTCAGAAAAACAGTAATAGAAGAATATTGTTTATTACCTGGCACAGCTTGAAAACGTTCTCCTACTTCCTTTTGAACCATCACAATTAGCCGATCAACATTGATCTGTTCTGTAATAAATTTCAAAATAATAGGAGTTGTTATATAATATGGCAAATTGGCAATCACATAAAGATGTTGAAAAGTATAATCTTTAATATCATCCAAAACATTACGATTCAAAAAATCATCATAAATGACATTCACATTAGGATATTGCAGTTGAAGCAAATCAAGAGAATCTTTCAAGGTAGTATCTATCTCATAAGATAACACTTGTTTAGCTTTCATAGCTAAAGCCTTAGTAAGAATTCCCCGTCCTGGCCCAATCTCTATCACCAAGGTATCATCTGGAATATCACTATATCTAACAATCTTATTCGGAATACAATCATCCTTTAAAAAATTTTGTCCATATTTCTTCTTAAAATAAAAATCATTTGCCTTCATAACACCACCACTCATAATATACCATAAAGCAAAAAATAAAAAAAGGAACACTAACATAATTTATTGGCACGAGAAAACATCAATCCAATATTAGACAATGACAATAAATATAACATAATTTTCATAGGTGCAATAAAATCAGCAAAATAATAAAAGTTAATATCATAACCCAATTCAATAATCAGTACCATATTTCGATCAAAAAAAGTTCGATAAATTACAAACAAAATGACACAAAACAGGAAACAACAAACTACATTATAAAAGAAACAATCATTTACTGCTCTCTGTTTCAAGAACACATTAATGAAAAATAAAAATAATAACAATCCAAAAGGAAACATCGAAAAAATAGAATCTACAATATTTTTACCTAAACGATCATGCATATTAAGAAAAATATAAAAAGTAAAAACAAAACAAGTAAACAATATAATAATTTTTAAAAAACATAACAACATATTAATCATTTTTAGCATATCAAACTGCCCTCACTTCCCTAGAAAACCATTCTGACAAAAATTCTACATAAGAACATGCTTGATTATAAGCATTAAAAATTTCAAAAAATCCATCCCGAATATTATTTTTCACTTCACTGTCCATAATATTAGTCTGAAAAAAATAACTACTATTATTCAATAAATCTTTCTCTAAATACAATGTCTTATTTTTTAAAGAATCAACATAAAGTTGTAACATCATTTGATTATTCTCTAAATAAGAAGAGACAATTGAATTCTCTTTAAGAGAAATAGCCCAATATAATTCACCAAGGATGCAATCACTTAAAATTTCATTTTTAAAAGAATTATGCAACATATAAATATCAACAATAGTAAGAGCAGATTGATCTCTAACTTTTTCCAAATAAGTACTATTTAAGATACTCACACATTGCTGTAATCCCTGTTGAATTTTCAACATAGCAGTAGAATCGATTTCCCCATGATAATAATCCCTATTAAAAACTTCAATGTTACTTTTTATTGTATGAATTTTCTGATCATAATCTAAAACAATATCTTGATCAGCAACAACAATCAAATGAGATTGATTAAGTTCTAAAAAATGAAAAACATTAATAAACAAATAGAAAGATGAACAAGAAAAAACAATTCCTAATAGTAAATAGGAAATAATATTTAAATACCTTTTAATATAGCCCATAAAAGTACTCCATTTCTCACTTCACAAAACTTTTTTCCGAATAATACCAGTAATTTTTAAAGCATGATAAACAACAATTCCTAAACAAGGTAACACAACAACTATAAACCATCCTAATCGACTAAAAATAAAAGTTTTAATATGTCCAATCATAGGAATTCGAAATAAAACTTTCCCTAAAACCTCGCTGTATAAAATTAAAGCTCTATCCGGACTAGGATTATTATCTCCCTTGGTACGATAAACTTTTTCCCCTTTTTCAGTTTCTAATATACCAATAACTCGATGAGTAATAGGAGTACCATTCGTTTCAATTTCTTTAGACAAAAATGTAATAATATCATATAATTGGATTTTTTCTTCTTTAACCCTCATTGTAAACACAGCATCATAAACATTAATATTAGGAACCATACTAGGACTAATAATAACATACGCTCCAAATAAAGGTGGACGATTCTCATTATTTTTCTTACCTAAAAATTGATCCACCAGATAGATCACAATCAATATACTAACTATAACCAAAATTAATAAAAGAGAATATAGTAAAACTGATGATAGAAAATGAAAGAATTTTTTCCATGTCATAGTATCATCACCCTGACCTTACATCTAATATAAGAATATAATATCATAAAAACAAATACAAAAACAATAAAATAAATATTGTCATATTAATTTTCACACCCTAATCTTTTACTAGTTCTTGATTTTCTTAGTTCCATTGCCTTTACAACTCATAAAATTTTAGCAATAAACATCAATATTAGCAACAGAATAAGCAAGCTATTTAGTAGAAGTGCTATTTAACTTTTAAATTAGAAATTTCAAACTTATGGAATATGAATGAAATCGTATAAAAAAAACGTTATCAAATCGAAGATTTTATCTACAATGAAAAAATAACCTATTCACTTTTGGATAAGCCTATTTCTTATTTAGGCCATTTATACTTCTCACAATCCTATTTCTATTTTACTACATAAAATTTATGATAATCAAACTATATTTCTTGAAACTCTTTTTACTATCTAATAATCCGAGTTTCAGCATTTTTAGTAGGATTTATAATTACACATATAATACACATATTTTTCAAAAAAATTTAAAATTTGATATCTATAATGCTTAAACTATTAATATCATTAGATCTTTTTAACTAACAATGAACGATCAATTATACAAAAAAAAGACCAATTAATTTGATCTTCACTTACCATCCCCAGCGAACAACCTCATATTGAACTTCTCTTTGTCTTCCAATTACATTCATATCATTTGCTTCACTAACTAAAAAATCAATAATATTTCCTTTAATCAATCCCCCACGATCCAACACAATTCCCAAAATAGGTTCACTAGAAAAACTAACATTCGAAATTTTTATAATGGTTCCACACGGTAAAGCTGGATCAGCCGCTAAAATTCTTAAAGTTCCATATTCATTATCCTCAAAATAAATATTATTATTACGAACATCCTGCCTAGGAGGACAACTAACTTTCCCAGTACATCCAACACAAGTAGCTTTATAAGCTGTCATCTGACCAGTAAAAGATATAGGTACTTCTGGACCAAATTGCCTAGCTTCCATCATATTATTAACTGCTACAACTTCCAATTCTTTTTGACGCTTATCATATTTCGTCACAATATGATAAGCCTCAATCGACTTCACACCATTGATATTACTAACAATATTACTATTTTTAGTAGTATCAGATGCTAAAAATAATAAAAAGCAAAAAAATCCTAATACCCCTAACGATCTAGCTATGATTACTTGATAAAATTTTTTCATCACATCACCTATAATCCACTATATTATAAGCACAATATATCATAGTTCTATAGATAAGTCAAACAAGACCGTAGCATTCAAAGTAGTAATTCTTTCCACATCTCTGCAAGAAACCCTCTTAGTATCAGCAATCTTTTGAGCAATATAAGGAATATTACTAGATTCATTTACTTTCCCACGATGAGGCTCTGGAGCAAGATATGGACTATCCGTTTCCAAAACAATAGCTTCTAAAGGAATTTCTTCAATAACTTGATAAAGTTTACTATTCTTAAAAGTAAGAACTCCTCCAATTCCAAGAAAAAATCCCAAATCAATGAATTTCTTAGCCATTTCGACACTACCAGTAAAACAATGAATCACTCCACGAACTTTATATTCTGATAAAATCTCATAAGTTTCTCCAATAGAATCACGACTATGAATAACAACTGGAAAATGAAGCTTCTCAGCAATTTCTAATTGCTTGCGAAATACCTCAATTTGTTTTTCCTTATTATCTTTATTCCAATAGTAATCAAGACCAATTTCACCAATTGCTACAATCTTGGAATTACTACTAACCAGCTTTTCTAGTATTTCATAATCTTTATTCACAATATTATCGGCAACTTCAGGATGATATCCAACACTAGCATACAAACAATCATATTTTTCCACAAACTTAATAGATAGCATAATATCTTCTTTCTCACAGAATGAAGCAATCAACAACCTAACATTATGATCTAGAGCATGATTAACATATAAATCAGGATTAATTCCATCCGTATCGCTAATATGTAAATGTGTATCAATAAACATAATAAATCTCCTAAACAATGATTTAATACCATCCAAAAAACAATTTTTTAGAAAACTCACCTCTTTCATTCGTTTTCTGTTCTCCAGTTACATTAACGTCATCTAACGTTTTATTTTCTAATTCAACTAGTAAAAATATTACCTCCCATAAATTTGCAAGTCTCAAAATCCTATCTCCACCTTTAGCACAAGTACTTGTTTTCTTTCTTCCATTAGTTTCTTTTACAACCCCTCTTGACATAGTTCATCGCTAAAATTTTTATTACTCAAACTTCACCATTTGTCTTTATAATCCTAGAAACATCATCTTTTACTAGCTCACTATATATATTATTTACCACCAATCTAACATAATTATAACATGCCGAGGACTTTGTCCACAACCTAATTACTAAAAAACTCTCAAGAAAATCTTGAGAGTTTTTATACAAATCACTTTTCAAACGTTTGCTAAAAGGTTATAATAACCATCAATTTCATATATCGGAAGCTACGTCTTATATAAGATTTCCTTCCAGAGCAGTGATGTTGTTT